>JBFLYJ010000339.1:0-3985 GCA_040756635.1 Nitrospirota bacterium | reverse complement strand
AACGTCGGCTTTGACCTTTACGACCTGAAGATCAGCATTTACCCTGGCGCCGATATTGAAAAACTTCAATCCTTTGGTGTAAGTGGTTGTATCACGGTTGCGGAGATATGTTACGTCCGCGCTGACTCCGATACTGTTGATCGGCATTTCTACCGCGAGTACGTATGCATCGTAGTCATCCATATTGAATTCTTTAGGTGAGGCTGTCCTATCATCCTTTGTATCACCTTCAGCAACCTTGATATCAATAAGGGATATCTCCCCGGGGCCAACCACTAACCAACCCAGAAGTGCATCATCACCGTAGTTGCTGTGGTCAAAGAAAAGCCTGTTACCAAGAGCCAGGAGCATGCGACCTGCCTTGATACCGCCGATTGTGCCGAACTGGTGAGAGATGTAAGCCTGACGGATGGAAAGCTGCTGGCTTTTTGCATTAGAGGATCCGCCCCAATTATATGTGCTGCCGCTTGTTCCGGTTTCAAGCTCTACAAGACCCATGGTTTTGTCAGTTACATTGCCCTGTGTGCGGAGCCTTACTCTCTGGTCGTATTTCTGCTCAGTGTCTTCTGCCTTGCTGTTGAAATCAGTGTTCTTTGATAAATTGCCTCTTATCCTGATCTCACCACCAAGCTCGATCTGGGACTTACCTGACTTTACCAGGCCGGGTGTGTACTCGGATGATTTTACCTGGTGCAGTGCAAAGGCGGATGCCGCGAAGGCAAGCACGACCATTACACTTAACAATACTATTAAAGTCTTTTTCATTCAACAACCTCCTTTTAAAGTTTTCTGTTTTTAAGAACTAACATATATGCTGATTAAATCCTGTCCCGGTCATCCGGTAGGCAGGACATTTGTTTTCTCCCTCTACCACCCCCTTTTACGCTCTGAGTCTTCTGATTGATTTACGCATTAAGTAAGTATAATCATGAATAATCTTCTATTTTGTAAGCATGACATTAGCACTTATTTGAGCGCTTGTCAAATAAAAAAACAATTTTATTGACAAAGATCCACATAAAACATATTATTTATAGCAAGTCCCAGGCCAGAATAAAGTTGAGAGCAGTCGTTTTAGAATAAAGAATTAAAATACAATTAGTTACATTCTCACAATCCCATGACCCCATCCATCGCTTTTAATATTCAAATGTGGTATTCATGCAATTGCGTTGATGTAAAAAGGACACTTATGCAGTGGGATGGAGCATATTGGCGAACCCGCTCACCCCTATATCTTTTCTACATCCCCGGCGTCTATTGTAAGAGCAACTCCCTGACGCAGGACATCGACTGAAAGGACAAGGATATGCTTGTCCAGTTTTTCGACGAGGATGCCTTCAATGCCCTGAAACGGGCCTTTGGCTATTCGTACTCTCTGCCCTTCACTCAGATATGGATACGGATCAAGTTCCCCCTTATTATCGACCAGTTTTCTTAATGACAATATCTGGTCTTCAGGGATAGGGTCGGGTTCCCCCGGAAATGTGCTGATTATCCTGACGACCCCGGCCACTTTCAGGACACGCAGTAAATTCTGTGATTCCCTGGTTGTATGAACAAATATATATCCCGGGAAAAGAGGAAAGCTTATAAGCTTTTTTCTGTCCTTCCATTTTCTGACCCGTTCAACCTGAGGAAGAAAGGTCTCTATTTCTTTTAACGCAAGCCTGTCGGCAACAGCGAATTCGTGCCGGGACCGGACATGCACCGCGTACCATTCAGGATGGATTACTTTTGATTGTGACACATATTCTCCATTATTGAGGTTTAACCTTTCAGTTGCATTAAATTGTTGATAACAGGCAAGCGGCCTTGACGGGAAATCTTTACCTGCGATACCGTGGCGAGATTCATGAAAGCATAAGTGACATCTTTCTGAAGTGCACTAAATGTTTAGTGCTGCCGTCAAAGTTAAATTCCAATATCCCATCGCATTGTAAAGGTTTTACGGCGAGGCCGCTTGCCTGATTTATGAAACGTTAAGGTTTAAATTGATCAAAATAATTTCCTCTAATCCATGTTTGCCGGAGTCCGGGCCTGTTTCCGCCCCATTAATAAAGACGGAAGAAAGAGTTTACTTTTTTTATAAAAAACTTAATTCGTTATCCTGTATACGCAATCGTGTTTTCTGACAAAATCATTTACTTTCAATCCTGCAATTTCTCCTGCGGACGCCCTGGCTACATCGGTGTGTTTAATCTGGAGTGATTCAATGATCTGCTCGAAATCTGTTGTGTTTCCTTTGATACGAATCAAGCATCCTGCTTCGAGAACGTCACTCACTTTAATGCTTGCCACTCCTATTTTTCTATAATAGGCTATTACCTCTCCGGCAAGAACTTCCATTTCATATTACCATGACCGCAAAGATTATTTGCTGCGTCATAAAATGTCCGGGGGCCATTTGATAGACAGATCTGGCCGGTTCTTAAGATGTCTGTACGGTTTCAGCACCCTGTTCTTTGTGGGTCTCGATTATACTGATGACCGTAATCCCGGCAGCCTTCAACACTTTCTGAATGTCTACTGCCTTGGCGTCCTGAACCTTGAGCATATAATTTATGTCCATGATAAGCCCTCCTGAGATTATTGTAAAAAGATCATATTAAATCTATATCAATAAATCCAAAATGTCAAAATTTTAAATTCGGTATTAATATTCTAAATTAATCGATCAATTCCGTCACCGGTACAATGGTGACCTCCTTGTTGTCACGCAGGGCTTTTTGCAGAAATGCCAGGGTGTTTTTCTTGGGATGTCCGAGTGCGATCGCATGCCCGCGCTGTTTCGCTTCTTTTATCAGCTTGTCCCACTGGACCCCGATATCACGCAGATCATCGGAATCGTCAAGAAATATATTCCGCCGTGCGGTCCGGAGGCCGACGGCCCTGGCAAGCCTGAACCCCGCTGTTTCAGGAGTTGTCAGACTGTCAAGGAAAAAAAGTCTTCGGCTCTTCAGCTCAGACATGACTGTTTTCATCACCCTTTCATCCCGGGTAAGCAATGATCCCATGTGATTGTTCACTCCCTTGATATGGGGGACGGAACGTATGTCGTCTTCGATGGTCCGGGATATTTCCGCTTCAGTCATCCAGGTATACAGCCCGCCCTTCCCCAGTCTGAGAGGTCTTTCTGCTTCCATCGGCAGGTGCAGCATTATATCATGCCCGAGCCGGTCCCCCTCTTTCGCGATCCATGCAGAATAGTCCTGCTGTGGAAGTATCGACAGGGTCAGGGGCGCGTTTAATTTAAGTACCTCTTCGGCCGTCTGTTTGTTAGGGCCGAGGTCGTCTATCACTATGGCTATTTTCGGAAGAGCCGTGCGGCGAGGAGTACCGGCCTCTTCTGACGGAGGGGGGGCCGGTTTTCTCCCCGGCCTGAATATGTCCATTATCCCGCCGGGAATCTTTTCCTTGTGAAATTCTTCCACATAAAAAAAGACCGCTGCAATGATAAACAGGAGAATGAAGGCTATATGATGTTTTCTGCGCTTTTTTTTCGGGGCCATAATTAAAGAATATTTCGCATCGGGCAGGCACGGAGGCCTGCCCCTACAGCTTTCTCATTTGCTCATGTCATACACTTCAGCACCCTGCGGTACCTGAAAGGAGAAGATCGTGTCACTCAGTCCGGGATTGGTCTGAACGTTATTAAGTTCAATCATGATAATGTTACCGTACGTATCAAAGATGGTGAACATTTTTACCGGCAGATCTCCTGAAGAAAGCTCCAGGACGACGGTTTTTATAAAACCGATTTTCCGCTTGGGCGCGAGCTGAAGCGCGTTTTGGGCCGTCATCGTGATATCAAAATCATCCCGTATATTTTCGAGGCTTGACAACAGGGCGATCGGGACCTGGCTGTATGCTTCCTTGGTAAATTTTGTCTTGATTACCTGGTTCTGGGATTTTTTATAAATCCATGTGTTCAGGTCGTTGATAACGACCTTCTCATCACGCGGGGCCGCATACTCCCACATCA
>JBFLYJ010000338.1:0-3997 GCA_040756635.1 Nitrospirota bacterium | reverse complement strand
ATGATCCCCGAGCTTGCGATATCGATGCTCGCATGCGCGCGTATCGGCGCCATTCACAGCATCGTATTCGGCGGTTTCAGCGCACAGGCGCTGAAAGACAGGATACAGGACTGCAAGGCAAAGATGGTAGTCACTTCCGACAAAGGCGTCAGAGGCGGGAAGTTGGTACCGCTTAAGCAAAACGTAAACATTGCTATCGAGGAATGCCCGTCAGTCGAAAAGATGATAGTTGTCCGGAGAGCGGACGGCTCCGACATGAAAGCGGGCCGCGATCTCTGGTGGCATGAAGAGATGGCTTCTGCTGACATCGGCAACTACTGCGAACCTGAGCAGATGGACTCTGAAGATCCCCTCTTCATACTATATACCTCAGGATCCACAGGAAAGCCCAAGGGTGTGCTGCACACAACGGGCGGGTATATGGTCTACACAAACCTCACATTCAAATATATATTTGATTACCATGAAGAAGACACCTGGTTCTGCACTGCGGACATCGGATGGGTCACGGGGCACAGCTATATAGTGTACGGGCCTCTGTCCGACGGGGCTACGAGCCTTATGTTCGAAGGCATTCCAACCTATCCTGATCCCGGAAGGTTCTGGCAAATATGCGAAAAGCACCAGGTAAACGAGTTCTACACCGCGCCTACGGTCATCAGGGCGCTCATGAGATCAGGTGAAGAATGGCCCAACAAGTATGACCTTTCCTCTCTCAGGGTGCTCGGTTCCGTCGGAGAGCCGATCAATCCCGAGGCATGGATGTGGTACCACAAGAATATCGGCAAGAGCAAACTTCCCATTGTCGACACCTGGTGGCAGACAGAAACAGGCGGTATCCTTATCACGCCTCTGCCCGGCGCCATGACGTTAAAACCGGGTTCCGCAAACAAGCCTTTCTTCGGTGTGGTCCCCGCGATCGTGAAGCAGGACGGCTCCCCCGCCGGTGTGAATGAAGGCGGCTTCCTCCTTATCACAAAGCCCTGGCCGGGAATGATAAGGGGCACATACGGTGATCCTGAAAAGAAGCGGGTCAAAGAGGTATATTTCTCGCAGTTCCCGGGCAATTACCTGTCAGGGGACGGAGCAAGGGTCGATGAAGACGGCGACTACTGGCTGATGGGAAGGATTGATGACGTTATCAATATCTCGGGCCACAGGCTCGGCACGGCGGAAGTAGAGTCCGCGCTGGTCAGTCATCCCGCGGTTGCAGAGGCGGCCGTTGTCGGATACCCTCACGAAATAAAGGGTGAGGGTATCTATGTCTATGTTACCCTGAAAGAAGGTCAGACACCGTCCGATGACCTCAAAAAGATCCTTGTAGGACATATAAGAACGGAGATCGGACCGATCGCGACCCCGGACAAAATGCAGTTTGCGCCCGGACTTCCCAAGACAAGAAGCGGAAAGATCATGAGAAGGATCCTCAGAAAGATCGCGCAGGGCGCAGTCGATGAACTCGGTGATACATCAACCCTGGCAGACCCTTCTGTTGTGGACAGTCTGGTAAAAGAGAGATTATAAAAAAATGAAGGGGCGGGTTTAAAACCTGCCCCTTCAAAGATATGGCAACCTGCATTCTGCACGTCCCCAGATTTTTTATCATTAACAGATCGTATCTTTATCAACTCCATTTCCCAGCCTGAATTCACCTGCGAGTGACTTCAACTCCAGCGCCATCTCGCTCAAACGCCTGCTGGATTCCGAAGACTGGAGGGCGCTTTCGCTGGTTTGATAAGTTATATTTGCTATCTCCGAAAGGCTGTTAGTAATTTCACCGGCAGCGCTGGACTGCTCTTCAACGGCGGCTGCAATCCTCCTTATCATGTCCGTTACATTCTGGGATGACATCACTATCATTTGCAAGGAATTGCCCGCCTTTTCTGAAAAACCGGTGCCTGAGGACACCTCATTGGTGCATAACTGCATCGATTCCACCGCCTTGCCGGTGTCCTGCTGTATGCCCTTTATCATGTCCGCGATTTCTTTTGTTGCCGCTGTGGTCCTTTCCGCAAGCTTCTTGACCTCGTTCGCCACAACCGCAAACCCCCTGCCGTGTTCACCTGCGCGCGCAGACTCAATCGCCGCGTTCAGAGCAAGGAGATTTGTCTGGTCCGCGATCTCGTTAATGACCTCCACAATTTCCCCTATCTGCGATGACCTGTGGGAAAGGCCCTCAATGATGACGGCTGCTTCCTTTACCGCCTCCGCTATGGTATTCATGCTGTTCATCGCCTGTATAACTACGTCTCCGCTTTCCATGGCCTGGTTAAAGGCGTCATTTGCCGAGTTTGTGACCACCTCGGTGTTCTGGACAATGTCGTTAAAGGTTGCTGAAAGTTCCTCTGTCGCTGCGGCGGCCTGGCCGGTCTGAGACGACTGGCTCTGGGCGTCCGTGGCAATTCTGGATGAATCATCGGAAAATTTCTGGGCGCTGGCCACCACGGAATTTATGTCGTCCTTCAGTCTTCCTATAAACGCGCTGAGTTTAATAAGTGCCTGGTTGAAATTAACGGCCAGTTTCCCGAATTCGTCCTTACGTGCCTCATCCATTGTAATGCTCAAGTCCCCTTTTTCGAAGCCCTCCGCGATGGTATTTAATTTCTTTATCGGGGCCGCGATCGAGCGGTAGAGGCTTACCAGTACAAAACACATAATCACCATTATCACCACCGCGACCACGTTGACTATGATCTTGATCTTCTTTGCCATCGACTTTGCTTCAGCCTGGCTTTTGTCCGCCAGCGCCTCAACGTCCTTAAGTAATATTTTTGCCTCTGCCGTAAGCTGGCCGTACTGCAGCATGGCGTCATCGTTCGTGACCCTTATCCTTTTTATTTTCAGAAAGTCCTCGGCTCCTTCTCTTACCTTTTTCCACTGCGGATCAATTTGTTCTTTATACACCTTGCGCATCTCCGGGTCCTTCAGAACGACGGCGAACATACCATGCATTTCCTCATATCCGGAAATATGGCCCCGCGTTAATTTAATGGACAGTGGCTCCCCTTCATCAATAATAAATTCATTAATTCCGCGAAACACACCCTGAAGATGCATGGTGCCGTTTTTGAGCAGATACGCGAGTTCGTTCTTGTCCATGACCGCCTTGTTCCCGAACCAGTTTATCCCGCCCATTGCAAGAAACAATATTAACAGTATTACCGATGACAATATTATTCTGTTTTTTATGCTCATGCTTTGTCCTTAATATACAAGGTTGTAATGAAGATACCCTGTCAATTCCCCCCTGCCCTCCTTTCATATATGGAGAACAGGGGGGCCTTTCATTATTAATTATTAGTGTTCCAGGGCATAGCCCTTATTAGACCAGTCGTCGAATCCGTCTCTGTACCACATTACGTTTTTATAGCCTGCTTCTTTTGCTATTTTGGAGGCATAATAAGACTTCCATCCTGACGGGCCGTCACTGTGAAAAATGATTTTCGCGTTTTTGTCCTGCGGGAGCATGGACATGTCAAATTCGCCCTGGCGTTTGGCCGGGTCATCATTATCAACAGTCCATTTAAACGGAAGTGATACAGCACCCTTCAGGTGGCCCTTGCCGAAGTTCAATGCCTTTCTCATATCATAGACATATACACCACTCTGGCCCAATATCCCCTTTACCTCTTCTGTGGGTACGATCTTGACGCCTTCAAGTTTTGTCGGCGTAAGGGCTTCTTCCGCCGCCGCGATACCCGACAGCGCGACCATCAATGCAACGGTAAAAAATACGATAAGCAGTTTTTTCATTCTTTCTTTTCCTCCCTTTGAAATGTACTTATATGTTATGAGTCTTTAAATTTCTGCAAAAAAGCTTTTATCATCACCTCCCCGCAATTGATAATTTCAGTACTGCACTGAACAGTTATTTCAGACGGACTGGTCATTACAAGACCGGGACCGGTCAATACTACTCAGCAGAGAGATTCCTGCTGATCCATCCGTAAGCTTTCATCGGCAATTTACCAGCCCGACTTTAGTGAAAATCCTAATG
>JBFLYJ010000337.1:0-4004 GCA_040756635.1 Nitrospirota bacterium | reverse complement strand
TTTTGCCCCCGCGCTTTTCCACGAGCTTGATGTCGGAGATAATCATCCCTTTGTCGACCGCTTTGCACATGTCATAGATTGTCAGCGCGGCGACCGAGACTGCTGTGAGGGCCTCCATCTCCACCCCTGTCTGACCGGTGCATTTTGCTGTTGATGTTATATCGACTTTACTGTTTTTCCGGTCGACTTTGAAATCGACATGGACCGAAGAGAGATTGAGCTGATGGCAGAGGGGGATGAGATCGAACGTCTTCTTTGCAGCCATGATGCCCGCCAGCCTCGCGGTTTCAAATACATTCCCCTTCGCGATATGGTTGCCAGCAATCAGTTTCAGAGTTTCTTTTTTCATATATACAGACCCGGAAGCCACGGCTTCTCTCTTCGTGGATGACTTATCGCCTACGTCAACCATTGCTGCTTTGCCTTCTTTATCAATATGGGTGAGTCTTTTCACGCTATTTCCTCCAGTATTGCTACGGCGTCAGCAATGAATTTTGGACATCGAGCTGATATTATGGCCCAGTCATCGGGGGTCAGGTCCTCTTTCAGACCGATATCAAACCCGACGAGGTCCCTGCAGGTCACTGAATCGTTCATCTCTTTAAACCGGCGTATGAACTCTTTTGCCAGCGCATATGTTTTTTGCTTTGAGTCCTTGTCATCTGTCTCGGATGCCCCGTGTTTAAGACCGATTATCATCAGCGCCCCGGTTACCGTGCCGCATGTTTCACCTGATCGGCCAATACCGCCGCCGAAGGCATTTCCGAGTTTAAGAGCGGTATCATTGTCCAGTCCCAGCTCAGTTCCATAAGCTGCAAGCAGAGACTGGGTTCAGTTGAAACCTTCTTTGAATAGCGATATGGCACTGTCTGGTTTGGGCATGTAATTATAATAACCGCAAAATACAAAATATTCTATCTCCGCCTTAACGTTGAATAAATCAGGCAAGCGGTCTTGCCGTAAAACCTTTGCAGTGCGATCGGATACCGGAATTAAACTTCAACTGCAGAACTAACGTGATGCCTCCAGCATGTGTACCGCTGACAAGGCCTGTGTTAATATAACTGCACTATGAGAAGAGTGGTCATTACTGGCATAGGTGCGGTCACGCCCCTGGGCAATGATATGAATTCGACATGGGAAAATATAATCCAGCGGCGGTCGGGGATTGGGCGTATCACGAAATTCGACACGTCGAATTTGCCGAGCAGGATCGCCGGGGAACTCAAGGATTTCGGCCCCGGAATGTTTATGCCGGCAAAGGACATATTAAGGCTGGACCCCTTTGTACATTATGCGGCAGCAGCCGGGCTGATGGCTTGTAAGGACGCGGGGCTGACGGATAGTGCGGCTGAAAACGGTACCGGTTTATGTAGGGGCGTGTTGCAATACGCCCCTACAGTGGGGGTCATCATCGGTTCAAGCAGGGGCGGCGTCACGAGCATGGAGAAGGCGCTGGAGAGACATCTTGTGCAGAGGAAACCTTTTTCCGCGTATCTTATGTCTGCCAGTACCATCAATATGGCTTCCGCCTATATTTCCATGAGATTGGGAATCAGAGGCCCGGCCCTCGGGGTATCAACCGCGTGCGCTTCAGGGAGTACCGCCATCGGAGAGGCATTCAGAATGATACGGCATGGCGATATTGATGTCGCCTTTGCGGGAGGGGCTGAAGCGCCTGTATGCAGGCTGGCTGTGGGAGGCTATGGCGCCTCAGGCGCTTTGTCGGTCAGAAATAATGAGCCTGAGAAGGCGAGCAGGCCGTTTGACAGGGACAGGGACGGATTTATTGTCGCTGAAGGCGCGTGCGTTCTGGTCCTTGAAGAACTGGAGCATGCCCTGAAGAGAGACGCGTTCGTTTATGCCGAACTGGCTGGATACGGGACCTCTTCTGACGCCTTCCATCAGACCAAACCTGACAGCAAGGGGGAATCGGAGTCAATAAGAAAAGCACTGAAAGATGCGAATATCACGGCTGATAATGTTGATTACATAAATGCTCATGCTACGTCAACGTCCCTTGGAGACAGCGCTGAGGCGATGGCTATTAAAGAGGTCTTTGGTGCGAGAGCAGCGGATATTCATGTCAGTTCCTGTAAATCGATGCTGGGGCATATGCTCGGCGCATCAGGCGCGCTGGAGGCCGCGATCACCGCTATGTCCATAAAAAAGGACTTAATCACACCGACGATTAATCTCGATAACCCTGATGAGGCATTAGGTCTCAACATAGCTACCTCGACGATTTCGGGCAGGATAAACACCGCGGTCTCAAACTCCTTCGGCTTCGGGGGGATTAACGCGGTGCTGGTATTGAAGAAATTTAGTCGGGACTGATCCTTAAATCGTGTGCCCCAAATTCGTGTCTGGCGAAGTTGTTCATCAGTAATCTCAGCATGACCTGAGAATGGCATGTCTGGTCGTACTTCCAGATCATGAAATTATGTCCCTCTTCAGCCTTGATCTGCTTGAATACTTCACAGGCCATGCACGATACTTCATTTTTCGCAAACAGGCCCTGTATCTCACCACGGCACAATGTACCCGCGATAGCCCAGCAAATTCGTCCCCCGTTCTTACCGCCGTTTAACCCGTTGACTGAACTATCCGTGGCTGTAGGACAAACTCCAAGCTCTTTGCTTCTGAGACCTCCGGGTTCTCTTCCGCACTTTTTGATTTCCCAGCAGTTCTTTTTTTGCATATTATTGCCTTCCTCAAATAGAATGAAAGAGTTATAGCAAAAATGGTGCTATGAATCAATATAAAGTTAACTGCTGAAGATATAAATGTAATTCAATTAGCCGGCCTGTCCGCAGAGGGGGGAGAATTGCCTGGTTGTGCGTGAAATTACACTAACTCCCTAAGTAATTTGCGTAGATTATGGCGATAATGGGTGGGCGTCTTCTTAAGAACTCCGCTGATTACCGCTTCCTGGCTTTTTTGTGCTCATGCATTTTTTCATCAGCCCTTGAGAGCACTTCTTCAATAGACAGAGGTTTGTCCGGATCGTAAACTGATGATCCGAAACTCAGCATTAATTTGAGCGAGCCGCTTTTATCAGCATTATATATATCAAGATTTTCCTTTAATCGTCCCATGATAAGCTTATCATGGTCTTTGGATGCAACCAGTGTTGATATAACAAACTCATCACCGCCTGTCCGTGCCAGAATGTCCGCTTCCCGGAACGTCTTTCTTAAAATATTAGCGGCATCTACCAGCACCTTATCACCCGTCTCCCGGCCGTGGTCATCATTTATGGCCCGCATGCCGTCCACTCCGCCGTATATTATAAGCATTTGTTTCTTTTCCCTGTTTGCCGTTTTTATCTGCTGCTCGGTCATGCTGATAAATGTATGAAGATTATATAAACCGGTAAGCTCATCCTTCGCGCTGATGTACTGAAGCAGTTCATCTGCCCGTTTACGCTCGGTAATATCAAAGGCCGTTCCCTGTGTTCCGATGACAGAGCCTTCACTGTCATACAGCGGGATCATGTTGATAGCAAGGTCCACTTCATCCCCGCTCTTTGAAAAGCAGGTTGTCTCGTGTCCTATCACAGACTCGCCTATAAGGCAGTTCCTGAACGCGTTAATATAGTGTTCGGCTGCCTCCCGTACCTGGAAATCGGAAAACGGCTTCCCGATCATGTCCTTGATTTTATGACCGTAATTTTTCTCCCATGACGGATTCAGGAACGTGAACCGGCCTTCGGTATCGGTGCGCCATATGAGGGTGTTTGTAGAATCTACAATGTCACGGTACAGGGCGTCCATGTCCTGTGTTCTTTTTTTACGAGTGTTCCCGCCGTTGTTTTTCATATAATTCTCCCTGATAACAAGTCGTTATTATATTTTTAAAATTTAGTTTGGGAGCATGGGGCAATGATGAATGGGCCCCTCTGTAATCCGGTAATTATCTACTCGGCTTTTAATGTCATTTCTTTAGCTCATCAGATCAGGAGCTTTATCATTGTATTATTGTCTGCCCAGGGTAAAAAATGA
>JBFLYJ010000336.1:0-4006 GCA_040756635.1 Nitrospirota bacterium | reverse complement strand
GTACCGGCTCGGCGGTGAAACGCAGGTCCCTGTTAATGTCCGCTTGATAGCCGCTTCAAATGTCGACCTTCAGAAAGCGGTTGACGACGGTCTTTTCCGGGATGACCTGTATTATCGCCTTAATGTGCTTCGTCTGAATCTCCCGCCTCTCAGAGAACGCGTAGAAGATATCCCTCTGCTCGCTGTACATTTTCTGGAAAGGGCCTTCGCGGAGATGGGCTGGCCGGTCCCGTATCCAAACCTTTCGCAGGAGACCATTTACCTGCTTGAACGCTGCCCATGGAAAGGCAATGTGCGTGAGCTCAGAAACCTCATGACGCGCATTGCAACGTTACTGCCGAGAAATACCGGACGTATTTTCCCTTTTCATGTCCTCCCCCACTTGGATGAAGCAGCCCGCGCAGTCCCTGAAATCGACCGGGAACCGGGCAGGGAAGGTGTGTTTATACCCTCAGGCACAAAACTCAGTGATGTCGAGGAGATCCTGATTCATGAAACCCTCAAAAAAACCCAGGGCAACAAGACCAGGGCCGCTTCACTTCTGGGCATCAGTCTGCGCAATCTCCGCCGGAAACTGAATAAGTAGATATTCACAAGGTCAAATTGACCTGAAGGCCGTATTGACCTATGCCATAATAGGGCAAAGTGTCCCTGCCTCTCTGTTTAACATTCAGTAACTCATTGAGATCTAATTAAACTTCATCCCGGCATGACCTTTGCAGTCTATCAGGCGAAATTTCAAAGAACGGAGGAATTGACTATGACAACCACTTATCTTGAAAGACTTCTGGACCCATGGAGGGAATTTGACCGGATGAGCCGTTTACTAAACAGGACGTCTTCATCTCTCAGCAGCGAGTATCCGGCTGTCAATGTCTGGGTGAATGGAGAAAACGCTGTCATAACAACGGAGATTCCGGGTATTGACCGCGAGACAATAGATATTTCAGTCAGCGGCAACACGGTATCGCTCAGCGGTTCACGACCTTCAGAAGAGACAAAGGAAGAGGAGTCGTATCACAGACACGAACTCTGGCACGGCAAGTTCAACAAGACCGTTAAACTTCCTTTTAACATTGACGCGGAAAAGGTAAAGGCAACTTACCGCAAGGGAGTGCTTCATATATCACTTCCGCAGCTGGAAGCTGACAAGCCTAAAAAAATTAATATCAACTAAACCGGGAGGTGGACAGTATGACGGATACAGTAAAAGAAGTACAGAAGAAGGAAGCCGAACTTGAGAAGGGAGTTGAACGCACGAGGGAGGTAAGGGTGTATACCCCTTCGGTCGATATCATTGAGAAGAAAAATGATATAGTCATCCTTGCTGATATGCCGGGGGTGGATGAGAATACTGTGGATGTCACCATTGAAAAGGACCTCCTGACGATTTACGGTAAGATCGAGCCGGAGATTCCTGAAAACCACAAACTGGTCATTTCAGAATACGGCGTAGGAGACTATCAGAGGACGTTCACAATTTCGAACGAGATCGACAGGGACCATATTCGCGCAACCGTCAGCGACGGTGTGCTGAAGCTTGTTCTGCCGAAGGCTGAGAAAGAGAAGACCAGGAAGATTCCGGTCCTCGGTAATGCTTAAACATAATCGCGCGGGTACGAAAACCCTAAAGCGCGTAAAAATAGAAAGGGGGTGAAGTTATGACGATCAGAGATCTGGTTCCATCATTCGGGAAAAAGAGGGTCCCGGTAAGATACGGACTAGAGCCGTTCGGCATGCTGAGCGAGGATTTCAACCGGATGTTTGAAAATTTATTCCGCGGCTTTGACATGGACCTGTTTGGAGGTCGTAGCGGTATATTCAGTCCGAGCGTAGAAGTATCGGAAAACGAGAAGGAAATAAAGGTTGAAGCCGAACTTCCGGGACTGGACGAGAAAGACATTGACATTACCCTTACGGACGAGAGACTGACCATCAGCGGTGAGAAAAAAGAGGAAAACGAGAGCAGCGACAAGGACTTCTTCATGAAGGAGCGCACTTACGGATCTTTCAGGAGGTCAATTCCCCTGTACGCGGAAGTCCAGACGGACAAGGTGAAGGCCCATTTTAAAAAGGGAGTGCTGACGGTAACTCTTCCGAAGACCGAAAAAGAAAGAGAAAACAAGAAGAAGATCAACGTATCAATTGAATAACTCCTGACGGATGGCGGAAATATAAGACCCGTCACTGCCTCATTCCTGAGGCGGTGGCGGGTTTTTTATTATTCGTTTATTCCACTTAAGGTTTATCACTGAAATGCCGTCAAAATACGCATGAGAAAAATCGTTTTATTACTCTGTCATGTATTTTTGGCTGGGCTAATATTTTCTTCTCCCGTATATGCTGAATGCGCAGGAGGTATTTGTGATGATGACGGCTACGTGACCCATAAATCAGAAGACGGCGCATTATTCAGGGGTTATTCAAAGACCGATAAACACGGCCAGGGCACCATGAAATGGCCCAATGGCGACGAGTATACAGGTGACTGGAAAAATGACAAAATGGACGGACGTGGAATAATGAACTGGGCCAACGGCGATTTGTATGATGGTGAATGGAAAGACGATATTATGAACGGGCAGGGCACCTATATATGGTCGAATGGCGACGAATATACGGGCAGCTGGAAAAACGGCCTCCAGGACGGCCAGGGCACGTTTACTTACGCTGATGGAGACGTGATTTCCGGCGTATTCAGCAGCGGGGAAATGCCCTGGTAACGTAACCTTAACGCTGCATAAATCGGGCAAGCGGCCTTGCCGTAAAACCTTTACGATGCGATCGGATATTGCAATCAAACTTTGCGACAGGACTTAATGCCTGGTTAAATTCAGAAAAAACACCATTTATACTTTCATGAGTCTCTCTGAGGTATCGCAGATAAAGCTTTTCCGTCAAGTCCGCTTGCCCGGTATCAATAGTCTAATGCAATTGCAAGGGTAATGCTTCCGCAGAAAACAGGCAATTCTTTTTAAAATCTAATACAATAGTTCTGTTTATTTTTCTCATTGGTTAATCCGCAATGCAAAAAGACAGCAAAAAAGCGATCTTCGGATGGGTTATGTATGACTGGGCCAATTCGGCCTTTGCCACTACAGTCATGGCCGGATTCTTCCCGATTTTTTTTAAAAAGTACTGGAGCGCGGGTGCTGACGTAAATATCAGTACCGCGAGACTGGGGCTTGCCAACTCTGTGGCGGGAGTGGTTATCGCCATGCTCGCCCCGGTGCTTGGAGCGATAGCCGACAGGGGATCATCAAAGAAGAAATTCCTGATGTTCTTTTCATTCATGGGTGTGGTCATGACAATGGCTTTATATATGGTTTCGATGGGCGACTGGTCATCAGCGGTTTTTTTATACGTCGTTGCTACAGCGGGATTTCTGGGAGGTAATATTTTTTATGACTCTCTTATTGTGGGGGTCGCATCGGAAAACAGGCTGGACTTTGTTTCAGCGCTCGGTTTTTCGACAGGGTATCTGGGCGGCGGTATCCTGTTCGGGCTTAATGTATGGATGACGCTCAGTCCCGGGACATTCGGGTTTGCCGATGCGGGAGAGGCTGTCCGTGTTTCATTCCTGACCGTAGGAATATGGTGGGCGGTCTTTTCAATTCCTGTATTTCTGTTTGTCAAAGAACCTGAAACCGGCGGGTCCGTGTCAGGGACAGCGGCAGTCAAGGCGGGCCTCGGTCAATTTACGCATACCTTCAGGGAGATCCGTCACTTAAAGACGGTCTTTCTCTTTCTCGCGGTCTACTGGCTCTATATAGACGGTGTGGACACGATTATCGTCATGGCCGTTGATTACGGGATGTCCATCGGATTTGAGTCAAACGACCTTATAGTGGCACTGCTGATCACGCAGTTCGTCGGATTCCCCTCAGCTATTCTTTTCGGTTATATCGGCCAGAAGATCGGGGCGAAGAGGGGGATTTACATCGCGATAGGCGTATATCTGTTTGTTTCGATTTGGGGAGCGTTTATGCGGGACAAACATGAATTC
>JBFLYJ010000335.1:0-4019 GCA_040756635.1 Nitrospirota bacterium | reverse complement strand
CCCATAAAAACCGCTGCCTGTTTCGGGGGCAGGGGGGCAGGGGTCAGGCTTAAAAATTGAGTTATTAAACCGGCGGAGCAGCGCTTGGCCCCTACATCTGTACAACTTCCAAAACCTTGCCTCTCATCGCCTCCAAATGCTCCAGAAATTCTTCCTCTGCCCCGTGCCCCATATAGGCCGCAGCCTGCTGCGCGGTCTCTGATCCGGCTGAGATCACATCCTCCTCATTCAGCCTTAAAATGTCTGTAGCCGCCTGAAATATCCATATGTGTTATAAAGGCGAGGGGTCAGCCCCGGACATGGGACGAAAAGTATAGAAAATGTCAATGCATCAGGCAATGGCCCTTGCATGCAATATCTCTCTGTTGCTCATCAACCGGATGTCATTTGTAGTAAGCGTCAGGACGGCAATAGTTCTTCCCTCAGCAGTAACAAATTCAACCTCAAAGGCATTTGAATCATCATAACAATGGATGACCGCGCCTATATCACCTTCCGTTAAGCCGTATTCCTTAATATCATGCGTCAAAACTACAGTGTCTAATTCTTTAATCATAATACCGTCCTCGCTTCAGCAATCCGACATTGGTTTCATTAAATCCGGCTTAGACTATGTTTTGCCGATAGGATGAGTTTCTGATAGCAGGTATTCCAGAAGTTTTGAAATTGGAACATACGCTTTTTCTTTATTTGTTATCTTCATAAATTAATCTATCCGGGAAGGCCATATTTAATATCCGTAATATAGTAGGAAGATCTCTGTAATCCCATATTTCATCTGCTCTGGTTTCAACGCTCACAATATAGTGTCATAATATAACAGGTTATAGCGGCGTTATGACATTGTCAAATAAAATATAGCAATGAAGCCACTTCTTCAGTCTCTCTGAAAGGTCAAACAATGACATTATCCAAGACGCTCATACTGCACCTTGCCCCTACATCCTTACAACTTCCAGAACCTTGCCTCTCATCGCATCCAAAAACTCCAGGAATTCTCCCTCCGACTCACGCCCCATAAAAACCGCCGCCAGTTTCGTGGTATCTGTGCCGGCGGAGATCACATCCACCTCATTCAGCCTCAAAAATGTCTGAAGCCGCCTGTAATATCCATATGTGTTATAAAGGACGTCCCTCTGGGTACGGCCGATAATGCCTTTTTTTGCCAGGCGGCTGATCGCCACGAGCGTGTTCTGCACAAGTATGTCCGGAAACTCGCGCGCGTGGTTCAGCTGCAGGAACTGTACGTAAAATTCTATCTCTTCAACACCTCCCGGTGCGAGTTTGATGTCGGTCCGGGCGGGTTCGCCGGCAAGCTCTTTTATTATCTTCGCCCTCATTGCGGTAATTTCATCTCTTGTGACTTCATGCCCTCTTTGTAAAATAACGTCCTTGGCCATGCTGATGAATGAGCGGGCAAGCGCCTGGTTGCCGCCCACCGGTCTTGCCTTCAGAAGAGCCTGTATTTCCCAGTGATGGGCCTTTTTGAGATAGTAATTTCTGTATCCTTCGATGTTGTTGACCAGGACGCCTTTTGAACCGTCGGGCCTTAATCGCGTGTCCACGCTGTAAAGCTGCCCGAGGCCGGTATAGGATGTGAGCGTCCTGATGGTCTTTTCTGCGGCGCTCATGGCGCCCAGAGACTCGGACGCAAATACGATGTCAAGGTCCGAGCCGAAGGTCATCTCGCGTGCGCCGAGTTTGCCGAGCGCTATCACGGAGAGATCACTGCGTCCCGAATTGTCGATCACCTCTTTTATTATCGCCTCCGCGACCTGTGACAGCCCCTTGAACAGGTCCTGTATCTTCAGTATATTCAAAAGGAAGAACATTCCCTGACGGACTTCTTCAAATCTCCTGTATCTGGCAAGCCGCAGGCTTATCTCCTCCTCGCCGCCCGCAAGCCTCCTCAGTTTGACTTCCATGTTCCTTAGGGTCTTGGAAATGCTCCACTCTTCAATCAGAAAGTCGAGATAATAATGATTGCTCAGAAAGACCCTTGTAAGATACGGACTCATGGACAGTATCTTCATTACCCCGGTCATGAGCTCCCTCTGTTCATTAAATGCGGTCAGATGGGCGGTCTTGATTTCATAGGGGGAGAGAAGGCTCTCCAGGCCCGCGACAGCCCTGTCCGGATTTTCCGCTCTCAGGGCAAGTTCGAGGAGTTTGGGTATGACCTCTCTGGCTATGGACCGCTCCTGCATTGTTCGGAATAGGCGCATATGATCACGAATATTCCTGAGACTGGCTACGCATCTTTCAGGTTCTTTGACCCTCCTGAATGAGAGATACCCAGCGAGTTCATAATCCTTCAGATCGCCTTCAATCAGGTTCAGAGCTTCGGAATGAGTGTCCTCCTGAGTACCGAGAAGCGAGTTGTACATGGATTTGACCTGCATCCGCCTGACCTGCAGATTTTGCAGGAAACCGTCTTTGGACGGGAAGCCCATCTCCCTCGCGAGTATGTCACGGTCTTCATCGGAAGCGGGCAGGGCATGTGTCTGAAGGTCTTCCTTCATCTGAAGGTAATGTTCGACACGGCGGAGGTAGAGATAATTGTCCCACAGTATGGTAAGTTCGTCTTCGGGCACCTTCTTCATCCACTTCAGTGCCTGTATGGCATTGAGTATCCTGTAGGTCCTTAATGATATGTTCGCGCCCCCGAACAGGAGCTGAAAGGTCTGGATAAAAAATTCGGCCTCCCTGATGCCGCCGTAGCCGCGCTTTATGTCGTCCCGTGCAAAAGTTGAATCTATTTTCTTCTTCAGCCCCTTTATTTCCTCTATCTCAGAGTAGGCTATGGACTCCCGCCATACGAAGGGACGGATGGTTTCAATGAATTGCCTCCCGAGTTCCGGGTCTCCCGCGACAGGTCTGGCCCGTATGAGCATCATCCTTTCCCATGTGCGCCCCCAGGATTCATAATAGGTACGGTATGCGGCAAGCGGAAGGGCTATGTCCCCTTTCTGCCCCTGGGGTCTTAGCCTCAGGTCCACCCTGTACGCAATGCCGTCTTCTGTCTGTGTCGACAGTAATTTGTTGAACAGTTCGATTGTCTTGCAGTAGAATTCATGATTGCTGATCCTGTTTGACAAGCTCCCGGAAGGCGTCAGCGTCCCTGACGTCTGTCCTTCCTCATTTTCATAGACGGCCAGAAGATCGACGTCCGAGCTGTAATTCAGCTCCTCCCCTCCCAGTTTCCCGAGTGCGATGAGACAGATGGTGCTCTTTTCTGGCGTCCCGTACCTGTTCAGATTGTGCATTATCGCCCACTGAAGGGCGGTTGAGATAAGGATTTCCGCAAGCGCGGTGAGCTCATCCATTGATGTCCTGACGTCGGTCTCTCCTGAGATGTCCCGTAATGTTATCCTCAGCAGGTATCGTTTTTTAAATAGCCTTAAGGCCGACATCATATTGTTTACGTCCGCGTCCCCCGGGCTTGGGGGGGGAAGCTCTTTCTCCGCCGTTGCCCTGAGCAGTTTACCGGTAATTTCCTTTTTTCTCTCCTTTATCGCGCTGAGCAGTTCATCAGGCCGTGATATGCAGTAATTGGCCAGAAACCGGCTGGCTGAAAAGAGCCTGGCAACGACCGGCAGATATGGAGCTACACGGCTGACGTCATCAGACTCGGCGAACCTCAACAGATTCGTTTCAGCCCTTTTGGGGTCAAAGGAACTGAGTGACGCCTCAGCTATTTTTTCTGCTGTCTCTTTATTGATGGACATAATTTACAGAAGCTTTTAGCGGTCAGCTCTCAGCGGTCAGCTTTAAACTTATTTCCGGTATCGTACACGCAGAATCGTGCAGTATAGCCCCGGCCCCTGAAAACAATCTTGTTTTTTGCTAATATACTCCAATTCCGCATTGTAGAATAGAATAATAGAACCGGAGGAAAATGTCATGAAAATGATTTCTGCCGTTATTAAGCATTTCAGACTTGATGAGGTAAGAAAAGCGCTCACGGACATCGGCGTGCACGGCATGACCGTTATTGAGGTAAAGGGGTTCGGCAGGCA
>JBFLYJ010000334.1:0-4062 GCA_040756635.1 Nitrospirota bacterium | reverse complement strand
AGCCCACTTCCTTCTCAGGGCGCTCGCCTCTTGCAAAACGGCGGTTATCTTTATAGTTAATGACCGAATTTTTCAAAAGGTCTTCAAATGCCGGAGAATATATCCGGGCGTCAACCGACTTCACCTGAGCGGGTTTGCTGTATTTTAGTTTTACCTCTATCCTGGAAAATGCCTCTATCTCTTTTGTTATGGGGTTGAATTGAACCGGATAAGCCTTGAGAAATACCAGCCGGTGCCCGCGAACGATCCCAATGTCCTGTGGGCTGACTATCGCCAGATCACCCGGCTGCATCACTGATTGTCGGTAGGTTGCGCTGTCGATCATGAATTTCTTTTGCTCCGTTTGCATATGTTGACGGATTACCGGGTCTTGGGTCGGAATGACATTATAATGTTTCAGCCTGATCGATTCCTTCTCCACTATCTCAACCGTAAAGTCGACTCCTTTGGGTACCTCGACGATCCGTCCCACGAGGGGTACCCGAGGTTTTCCGATTTCCATTCTGGTCGCTTGCATCGGTATAGAAAGTTCATGGTATGTTACTTTGTCTACCTGCTTTTCGTTTACGAACATACCGGGAATGTCGAAATTGATCATTACATCCATAGTTGTCTCATCCTTCATATTTGAACGGGGATGGGCTTCTTCTTTAACATTTTCTTTAAAAGGAATCCAACCGATTTTTGGTTTGTTGTAGATGGTTAGCTCTACATCATTTGTCTTGATGACATTTTCTTTGGGAAGTTGTAGTGATTTTATTTCCTGGTCTAACTTCCTTTGTTCAGAGACAGTAAATTTCATTAAACTTTCTATACCAAGAAGAATATAGGCATGATTGGAAATAACTTTTTCTTTATTTGTGGTAGCCTGAAATTCGACAAATCCCCCTTTCCCGGCTTCGACGTCCTTCAATTCCCAAAGAATAATGTTGCTGTTGGCGTCATATCTACCGTTTTGTGTAGGTTTGACATCAGTCAGACCAATAGGTACATCGTCTATAATTCCGATGGTCACTTTTTTTCTAGATGTATTCTTGTAATAAATTTTGAAGGTGACCGAATCGCCTAAGAATCGAGAATCCTCAGTCACCTCGCCGATATGAGATACAATCTGTTTCCTTATTTGCTCCTGGCCCGGCTTTGTCCATGGCCAAGAACATCCTGCGACCACGATTATGATCGCAACAAAGAGTAACAAAAGTATTTTGTGAATATCCCCAGACAATATACGTATCATGTTTCCCTCCTGATCTGAAAGCAATTAACTTCTTAAGAAAAAACTGCTCATCCTTTTAAGCCTAAGAAATAATTACTTCCGCGAGTTAATTGTTATATTGATTGCAATAACCCGTCCCACCACTGCCGTCATCTTTTATCACCAATGTGTTGATTGCCAACCCGTGATGTAAATCAGTTTCTTTTATTAATTCTTGGGATAAGTTATTCAGAACCTTATCTATCTACCAGTAACAAATACTTAACTATGAAGTATTTTGGGGAAATTATATTACCTCCTTTCTTTGCCGGTTGGGTCAGAGGGGACTACATTAAGTGTGAAAATGAGGATAATGATTTTGCAGTCATATTCGGCAATGACAAGCCATTCAGCCAATTCGACATACATTCTAGTGCCCCCCGCACTTTATAAGCGTTATAGATAAAACAGAATCAGAGCCTTACGGCCCCCTTCTTTTTTCCTTTTCATGCATCTTAATTCAATACTGACTGCATGAGTATTAAGGTCAAAAAACAAAGAGGGAATAAAAAGTATAATGATAAAATCGGGTGAAATTATATTACGAAATCGATTTAGCATTATTCCCTCAGATTATGTCCACCCTAAGAGTGCTTTAATAAAACATAGAAATTAACAGATGTCAAGAAAAATAATAAGAAAGATGGAAATCAGGAATATAGCAATATAAATTATGCGCACATAGATACTTTTTTATATGTAGAAACTTTGGGTTTACCTAAATGAAATCGACGCATTAAAAACCGTTCTTTCCTCGTGCCGGAATTTTCAATTCAAAAAGAAATCTAATACGCTCTCTTGCGGGACAATATCAAGTACTCAGAATCATAATTGACATTGTTGATAAATGCGAAAAGTCAATTAGTTCCAGTCGTAACAACTCCTGAGGATAATTAGTCACAGTCCTTAACTTCAGACGCTGCCTTACTTCGTGGTAAATAATCTTTAATTTTGCTAGAGTGATGCCACCTTTAACGTCACATCACCCTCATACTGCAGCACCCCAAAAATAAACTCTCCCTCCTTCGCAATATGCCACTTATTCCCCGGCTTAAAATAAACCGTCCCTTTTGTCAGCTATTACATCCCTGAAAGCAAAATGGTGACAGCCCTCCTTGATGACATGCAGAAGAACAAGTTCCAGATAGCCATTGTCGTGGATGAGCACGGCAGAACAGCTGGTCTCATAACCCTAGAGGACATCATGGAAGAGATCGTCGGAGGACTACAGGATGAATTGGAGGCGCTTGAAGCTGAAAAATAGGTGGAGGTCCTTGATGAAAGCACGGGCTTAGATTTCTTATCCTCGAGCTGGACGGCAAGAAGATCGAGAAGATCAAGATCAGCAAAATCTGATTAAGAGTCCGGGCCCCGGCCGGAATTATGGCAAAGAACTCACATAGTCTTTCAGTTCCTGGGGCGAATCTATCAGTTGAATACCCAGCCGGTTAACTATGCTGTCAGGTGGTGTTATATATATATTTATCCATCTTGATTCGCAATTGATCGCGAGCTTGGTCCCGGAAGGAAGCTGCAATTCGAGTCTGAATTGAGACACCGGGAGGAAATCCTTGGCGCTTTCCGTCGGGGCTGTTATAAATTGAACATAAATACCGTCAACCGAAATATTCTCTATGGTCCCTGCGTAATAACGTTCGCCTGCATAAAGCCAGGCCTGCAAATGAACGTCTTTTCTTTTAGCTTTCCTTTTAATCACCGATCCTCTTCCACCTCCATTTTCAGATCTGTTGTTGAAGTAATTCCTGTCAGCTGTTACTGTCCAATATTCGATTGTAATTGAGCTTCTGATATCCCTACAGCGTCCCCTTCGTCGACATCACACCTTTTATCTTCGGGTGCATTTCAACGGCCGAGCGCAGTGCCCTGCCGAACCCTTTAAATATGGCCTCAATAATGTGGTGCGGGTCGCGGCCGTAGTGCAGGTTTATATGAAGGTTCATCCCCGCGTTGTTGGTCAGCGCCCTGAAGAAGTCTTCAAACAGGGAGAGACCGAGGCTCTGGATGTGGGTGCTTCCCCTTTGGGTTTTGACATTATATACCAGATAGGGCCTTCCGCTGAGGTCTATGACCACCTGCGCGAGGCTTTCGTCCATCGGGGTCACGGCCTCGCCGTAACGGCGTATCTGCAGCTTTTTACCGAGGGCCTTGTTGATCGCGTCCCCAAGTACAATACCCACGTCTTCCATAAGGTGATGGTAATCAACTTCGATATCACCTTTGGCCTGAACGTCAAGATCCAGGTGACCGTGTTTTGACATAAGACTAAGCATGTGGTCCAGAAAAGGGACGGAAGTGTTTATTTTGTAATTCCCCTTCCCTTCAAGGTTTAGTGTTATCTTTATGTCTGTCTCTTTTGTCTTACGTGTGACCGTTGCTTTTCTTGGCATATAACCCTCCCGGCAGTATGTTATTTGAGTATCATAATATTACAGAACCTGTCTGAGGACTTTCAGAAAAGCCGCGTTCTCGGCGGGCGTTCCGACCGTGACCCTCAGACAGCCTTTAACGGCCGAGTTCAAATTCCTGACAAGCACACCTTTCGCAAGAAGCTGTCCGTATACCTCGTCCGCGTCTTTCACCCTGAAAAATATAAAGTTCGCGTCTGATGGATAGGGCGTTACCCCCTCTATCTGTCTGAGACCTTTAAAGAGTCCCTTCCTCTCGGAGATGATAAGACGGAGGTCCGATTTCAGTTTTCTCCCGTTTTGGAGTGCCTCCACGGCAACCTTCTGCGAAAGGGCATTGACATTAAAGGGAAGCCTGACCTTGTTTACTTCATTAATCAC
>JBFLYJ010000333.1:0-4078 GCA_040756635.1 Nitrospirota bacterium | reverse complement strand
TATGCCCACTTACGGCTGGCTCAAGGCCACTAATCTTGATGGTGAGAGTGTAAAAAGTCATATGGATACTCTCGGCTTTCCTTATACGGAAAGTGAAATATCTTCATTGTCGAACAAAAACGAACTCGATGCGCTTGTGGCCTATGTGCAGGTAATAGGCACGGCCGTAACCGGAGCAGCGTCTGTAGCGGATAAACCGAGGGTCAGGGCACCTGAGGTAGGTAATCCGTTGGCTGGAGATCCTGCCGCAGTCGTTGCCGGGAAGGCTTTATACGTGGAACACTGCGCTGTCTGCCACGGAGAGACAGGCGAAGGCGACATAGGCCCGAGTCTTGTCGATAATATTTTTCTATATCAAGAGGGTGACCTGGAAGACGAGGACTATTATGAGATGATTTATAATGGAACCGAAGAAGGGAAAGTGGAAGCGGGACGTCCCATGAAGGGAGGAATGCCGGAATTCATGGAAGCAATGACGGGGAATGATATTTGGTCTGTTATTACTTACATAAGGTCCCTGCAACATAATGGTAAGGAGGGGAAATAATGGCGGAAGAAACTGAAAACATAGAAGCTTTGGAAGCTAAGGAAACATCAAAGAAACTGCCAGTGGGCTGGTTGATACTTTTCTGGGGTCTTATTATATGGGGAGTATATTATTTCATTACTTACACACCGTCAATCAGCGGATGGTCCCAGGAAAAAGCGTATCAGGAGTCAATAACAAAGTAGGGACGAACCAGCGTTCGCCTGTACATAAACAAGGAGGTATTATAATGTCAGTTACCTGTGCATGTCTTGGATGTAATGTCGGGGCCGATGTGCCCAATTTCATTATCGAAACTTATGAGCCCTCGAAAGGGGATTTCGGAGAGATAAGCCTTGAAACTTTGAAAAACAACAAAAAATGGACAATCCTCTTTTTCTACCCTGCTGATTTTACCTTTGTCTGAGCTACCGAGTTCGCTGCTCTGGCAGAGCAGTATGAAGCATTCAAGAAACTCGGTGCGGAAGTTATCACCGTAAGCTGTGATACAAAGTTCGTGCACCTTGCCTGGCAGAGGGAAGAGGGCGCGCTGAAAGAGGTGAAATTTCCGATGGGCTCTGATACTACAGGCAAACTTTCCAGAATGTTCGGAGTGTACGACGAGGCAACAGGTCTTTCATTAAGAGGGACTTTCATCATCAGTCCTGAAGGGAAGCTAATGAATGCTGAGGTAAACTTTTATAACATGGGAAGAAATATCGATGAGCTTTTGCGGAAATTAAAGGCAAATCTCCATCTGGCGCAGTATACTGCGGAAGGGTGTCCCGCAAAATGGAAAGAGGAGGGTGACAAGACCCTGAAACCCTCGGCAAAACTGGTAGGGCGTGTCCATCAGGAAATATGAGGTCAAAGAATGTTTAGAGGTCAAACCATACCGGAAAGGATAAAATCATGGACATATCAGTTATCGCAACAATAGGTTTTACGACAGCTGCGCTGATAGTAATACTCGTCCTGTTCTTTATTTCCTCAAGGGGCGGGAAATGCTGATGCGGTCAGCAGGAGGTATATTATATTAATTACCTCCTCCAAATTATGATACTTGATACGGAATTGACCGCTGGAAGAGTAAGAAAAGGGGGAAAATGGAAGAACAGGCTGCTGCATATTTTGTATTCGGTCTTACTCTCGTCATTATTTTTTTAGTAATAATAGGCTTCTACTATTCAAAAAAGCGGCATAAAGAGGTGGAAGAACCGAAGTTCAAGATGCTTGATGACGACGATTAGAAAGATACGGCCCTGGAGACGCCTGGCAGAGGGATTACAGGCGCTCATTATAATCGGGCTTCCATTCGTAAGGATAAAAGGCGAGAGTGCCCTGAGATTTGACGTGCCCACACTGCAGCTCCACTTCTTCGGGCTGAATCTCTGGATGGAGGAATTCTTCATCGTCCTTATAGCCCTGATATTCCTCTCCCTGCTCATTATCTTTCTTACTCTCCTGCTGGGCAGGGTATGGTGCGGCTGGCTATGTCCGCAGACCGTAATCGCCGATTTTACTCCCTTTGTGGAGAGAGCCTCAACTAGAGGATTCCCGTATCAATTAAGTGCATGGTTCGCCGTGTCGATGCTGAGTGTCGTAATAGCAGCTGATCTTATTTGGTATTTTGTATCACCTTATGAGTTTATCAATCGTCTCATTGAGGGAAACCTCGGGCATATTCTATGGGGGTTCTGGACGGTATTGACGGTGATACTTTTCCTGAATTTCGTCCTGCTGAGGCAGAGATTTTGTGCTACCGTTTGTCCTTATGCAAAGCTGCAGAGCACATTGTTCGACAACAAAACACTGGTAGTGGCCTTCGATCCAGGCAGAAAGGACGAGTGCATGGGCTGTATGGCTTGTGTAAAGATATGCCCGGTGGGCATTGATATACGAAACGGTTTGAATATAGCATGCATACATTGCGCCGAATGTGTTGACAAGTGTGCGGCGATGATGGCCGGCAGACAGAAAACATCATTGATCGGCTACTTCTTCGGGCTTCCGGGAGAAGGGGGGAGGGTCCTTAGACAGAGTGTGGTCCTGATTGGGGCAGTCACAGCGGCCTTTCTCGGGTTTTTTGTGTATCTGCTTATTACAAGGGTACCACTTGATATGACGGTCCTTCCCAATAACGTCTTTCAACCCAGGATAGTCAGAAGTGGTATCGTTGTAAACTCGTATATAATTTCGGTGAAGAACCGTGGGAGGGAAGATACTGATGTTCTTGTGAAGGTAAGAGGAATGAGCGGTATCGTTAAAATAGTCCCTGAAAAAGCGATACATGTTGCGGCAGGGGAAATAAAGAAGTTCCCGGTATATATTTCAGCTCGTGATTTAAAGGGTGATGAGATAAAACGCAATGTGGACATTATTGTTGAGGCGGTAAAAGGTGACGACACAGTTACCAGGAGTGCCTACTTCATTGTTCCGGAAAACCCGTAGGCGCGCGAGGGTGGATTTTTGCACAGTTCAATATTGGAGGAAGGCGGAGATAAATGAAAGCGTTAATAGCAATCGTGATAACGATAGGTATTACGGCTGTAGCAGGCGCAATATTCGTGGGGGTCAACAGCTTCGACGGTGTAGTGACAGAGCATCCTTATGAAAAGGGACTCGAATGGGACAGTAACAGGCACAAAAAGATCGACCTTGGCTGGACCGTTGAGATCCAGAACAGTAAGTTCATTACAGGTGACAATGAAGTACTTATATCCGTTTTTGACAAGCATCATATGCCGCTGCCGATTGGGAAAGCTAAACTGCTTGTCAGCAGACCTGCGACAGCGACATTTAATAAATATTTTGATATCATTCAGGTAAGAGACGGGGTATTTTCATCTCGACCCAATTTCCCGATGTTCGGTTTCTGGGACATCGACATCAGTGTATCGAGCGGAGGAGATACCCTCACATTTCAAAAAAGGGTCTTTGTCAAGAATGGAGGTAAGACATCATGATCGACCGCTGTATACTTCTTTTTACCATCTTTCTTGCCCTGGTTCTTACGAATGCCTGCACAAAGGAAGAACCGCCAACTCAAAGGACAGGTTATCAGCCTCAGGCAAATGCAGAAGCACCACCAGTAATGGAGGGAGAGAAGATATTTAAGCAGAATTGTCAGGCCTGCCACGGCGAGGGAGGCAAAGGGGACATCGGCCCCGATCTTACCGACAAAGTATGGAAATACGGCAGCACCGATGAACTTCTTTTCCAGACTATTTCCCAGGGAAGACCCGGAGGGATGCCCAATTGGGGCAATCAGCTGAGCGAAAAACAGATCAGGGAAGTTATTGCTTTTATAAGGAGGATTGGTGAGAAATAAGTCATTATTGACTGCGTTGATGACAGTCCTGTGTTTCTTTTTAGTTGCACAGATCGCGCGTGGAGGCATGAACGTCCGGAAGGACTGCCTGATTAATCAGGGGCCCTGTGTCAAGGAAATTGCGATTGAAGGGATCAAGGTTGTCTTTGATATAAATCCTAAACCGGTATCCCCAATGAAAGACATTGTCTTTGAAGTCACGTTAACGGACAGAAGCGGGC
>JBFLYJ010000332.1:0-4081 GCA_040756635.1 Nitrospirota bacterium | reverse complement strand
TGTCTCTGACGTGAAGTTCGACAAGAGCAGCCAGACATACAGCGTGCATGTCTCTGTGCCGGTCAAGGACGGAGATTCAGTCGCCGGGGTTCTTATCATGGGCGTTGATATTGATAAGGTGAAGTAATTTATAAAGAGAGGTATTGCCATGAACTGGTTTGTCAATCTGAAGATCAGCGCCAAGCTCACAATATGCTTTTTCGTGATCATTGTCCTTACGGGAGTAGTGGGTTTTATCGGATTTTCGAGTTCCAAGATT
Source organism: Nitrospirota bacterium (assembly GCA_040756635.1). Taxonomy (GTDB): domain Bacteria; phylum Nitrospirota; class Thermodesulfovibrionia; order UBA6902; family UBA6902; genus UBA6902. The sequence goes on along the minus strand of JBFLYJ010000332.1, from coordinate 3,822 downwards.
ATTCATGAAGGCATTGAAGAGATATTTACCGTAAACGTCCCGGGCGCAGGTCACATAATGAAGACGGAAACATATCTGAAGGATGCCGTATTGTCCGAGAGGGCAATGATCTTTACCGAAGTGGACGACAATGCATTCAGTCCCCTGGTTGATGAGTATGAGTATGCCGTAAAGGCGGCTGATGAGGAAGTGGCCAAATTTAAGGCTCTTCCATTAAACGAAGAAAAAAGGCAGTATGTGGAAAAATTCGAGAAGGCAAAAGAGGAGTGGAAGGTGCTGTCACGGAAGATCGTAGAGGGTAGAAGAGAAGACACGAGGGAAGGCAGGGCGCTCGCTATTGATCTGACTCTGGGTGACGGGAAGAAGAAATTCGAAGAAATGACAGCATATTTAAAAAAACTGGATGAGGCGATTCAACAGGAAAATCTGAAAGATCATGCATCTGCATCATCGACTTACAAGTGGGCGGTCGTATATATTGCCGGTTTCATGGTCGCGGCTCTCGTTATTTCTGTCGCGCTTGCATTTATCGTGACCCGCACCATTCTGAAACAGCTGGGCGGAGAGCCTGCCGAGGTGGTCGTCATCGCCCGTCAGGTTGCCGACGGTAACTTGACGGTTGATGCCGGGGCACACGACAGTGATGCAGGGAGCGTGTATGCTGCCATGCAGAGAATGGTTGGCAACCTCAAGAAGATAATGGGCAATGTGAAATCATCCGCGTACAACCTCGCCTCCGCGAGCGAGGAGCTGAGCGCGGGGTCGGAGCAGATGTCCTCAGGTGTGACGGAACAGGCAAACAGGGCCGCCCAGATCGCCACAGCTTCATCCGAGATGTCACAGACAATTGTAAATATCGCGGGAAGCCTCTCCACCATAGCAGCGTCGGCTGTGGACACCTCCAGGGTCGCAATGGACGGGAAGGAGATATTCAATAAAACAGTATCGGAGGTCAGAACGATCGCTGACACGGTGAGCGATTCTGCGGAACTTATGACATCCCTCGGCGAACGTTCAAAACAGATCGGAGAAATCATCAACGTCATCAACGACATAGCTGAACAGACCAACCTGCTTGCATTAAACGCTGCAATAGAGGCAGCCCGCGCAGGGGAGCAGGGAAGGGGGTTCGCAGTGGTCGCGGATGAGGTGCGCAAGCTCGCCGAGAGAACGGCCAAGGCAACATCCGAGATCGGCGGGATGATAAAAGCGATACAGGACGAGGTGAATAAAGCGGTGGCCTCGATGGATGAAGGGAAAAAGAGCGTTGAAACGGGCGTCCAGTTCTCCATACAGGCCGGTGAAGTCCTGAACAGGATCGTTGAGAGTGTCGAAGAATTGAAGGGGATGGTCCAGCAGATAGCCGCATCGACCGAAGAAATATCCACGGCCTCGGAACAGATAAGCGGTGATATCGATACCATAGCGAATATATCAAAGGAAACGTTGTCAAGCACAAGTCAGGTGGCCCAGGCCTCTTCGGGGCTTGCTCGGCTTTCATCCGACCTGCAGGGGATTGTGCAGCAGTTTACGATTTAAAACATGCAGGGAGGGCTTCATCCATCCCTGCAAAAATAAGTTGGGGTTACAAAAACAAATTGGGTAACCCATAGTTGTGCATTGCTGCACGACGGATACGGGAATGACGACCCTTGCCGGAGACCTGATAATCATCGACGGTCTGATTGACCTTGAGAATATTGAACTTCAGTAACACAGAAACAAAGCCGCTTAACAATTTTCCATAATGTGGTAAAATAATCCCTTGAAAAAGAATAGGATATTGTATAGTTAAGGTAATCTTTGAAAAGGGGTTGATATATGACTGTCCCTGAATCCACAGCACCTTCTAATTTCATTAAAGACATTATCACGGAAGACAACAGGACCGGTAAATACAACAGCCGAGTCCATACCCGGTTTCCGCCGGAACCGAACGGATATCTGCATATAGGTCATGCAAAGTCGATCTGCCTGAACTTCGGCATCGCAAAGGATTTTAACGGTTTGTGCAATCTCAGGATGGACGACACTAACCCGACTAAAGAGGAAGTCGAGTATGTCGAATCAATCAAGCAGGACGTGCACTGGATGGGTTTCGACTGGCAGGACAGGATGTTTTACGCTTCGAATTATTTTGATAAGTTTTATGAATGCGCCGTGGATCTTATTAAAAAGGGTAAGGCGTATGTCTGCGATCTGACCCCTGATGAGATGAGGCAATACCGCGGCACACTGACCGAGCCGGGGAAGGAAAGCCCGTACCGCGGGCGTTCTGTCGAAGAAAACCTTGAACTGTTCGAGCGCATGCGCAAAGGCGAATTCCCTGACGGATCGCGTACACTGCGCGCGAAGATTGATATGGCGTCAGGAAACATCAACATGCGCGATCCTGTCATATACCGGATACTTCATGCTGAACATCACATGACCGGGGATAAATGGTGCATTTACCCGATGTACGACTATGCGCATTGCATCTCCGATTCTATCGAAGGCATAACTCATTCAATATGCACGCTTGAGTTTGAAGACCACCGTCCGCTGTATGACTGGTTTCTTATCGAACTTGGTCTTTATCGTCCTCAGCAGATTGAGTTCGCGCGCCTGAATCTCACGTACACTGTAATGAGCAAGAGGAAGTTCATCCAGCTCGTTGACGGGGGCCATGTAAGGGGATGGGACGACCCGCGCATGCCGACTATCTCAGGTCTTCGCAGAAGGGGGTACACTCCTGAGGCGGTCCGCAACTTTTGTGACCGGATAGGGGTTGCCAAGGCCGCAAGCACCGTTGATATGGCCCTGCTTGAATTTTGCATACGTGAGGACCTGAACAAAAGCGCCCAGCGCATGATGGCCGTACTGCGGCCATTGAAAGTGGTCATTACGAATTACCCTGAAGGACAGTCTGAGGAACTGGATGCGGTAAATAATCCCGAGAACCCAGCGGCCGGTACCCGTAAGGTCCCTTTTTCTCGTGAACTCTATATTGAACAGGAAGACTTCATGGAAAATCCGCCGAAGCAGTTTTTCCGCCTCGCGCCCGGCAGGGAGGTCAGGCTCCGTTACGCGTATTTTATCAAGTGCGTTGACGTTGTGAAAGACAGCGACGGTAATATTATTGAACTGCACTGCACCTATGACCCAGCTACAAAGGGCGGCGACGCGCCTGACGGTAGGAAGGTCAAGGCGACTCTGCACTGGGTGTCTGCCCGGCATGCCCTAGGCGCGGAAGTGCGGTTGTACGATTATTTATTTAATCAGGCTAATCCTGAAGAGGATTCTGAGAATAGGGATTTTATATCAAGGCTTAACCCGAAATCACTTGAAGTGCTGCGCTCATGCCGGGTGGAGCCGGCCCTCTCCGGCGCTGCCGAGGGGAGTAAATACCAGTTTGAAAGGCTCGGTTATTTCTCTGTTGATCCGGATTCTTCCGCGGGGAAGCTGGTTTTTAACCGCACGGTTACATTGAAAGATACATGGGCCAAAGTGCAGAAAAAAGGAAATGACAGGTAAATATTTGAAAAATCCCCCCAGGTCCCCCTTTACAACCAACAGTAGGTGCTTTAAGCAAGGGGGAGAGAGTTACTTTCTGTCAAGAAGGGTTAGGGGAGATTTTGAAATGAAATTTCAGTATATCAAATCATGAGCAACATAGCGGTCATAGGGGCCGGCAACTGGGGCACCACACTGGCGAACCTGCTTGCTGAAAAGGGGCATGACGTGTTCCTGTGGGCCTTTGAAAAAGATCTTGTGGACGAGATCAGGCGCACTGGTATTAACAGCGTTTATCTCCCGGGAATTACCCTTTCGAATAGCATT
>JBFLYJ010000331.1:0-4084 GCA_040756635.1 Nitrospirota bacterium | reverse complement strand
GAAGACCGCGATAAGGTCGCCGGTTTCCGCGATGCCCCATGGGGCAAACACCGCGACCCCCAGCATGACAAAAAGAAAAAGCTTCATCATGCTCGCCCACTCGATAAGCGCGAGATGTCTTCCTGAATATTCGAGTATCATCGCCTCATGGATCATGGTAAGTTCAAGATGCGTGGCAGGATTGTCCACAGGTATCCTGCCGGTTTCAGCCAGGGCGATCAGAACAAACGCAAACAGGGCAAACGCGAGGGAAGGCCTTAAAACAATCTGCCCGCTGTAAATAACATGCACCATCTGTGAAAGCGACGTAGACCTGCTCGCCAGGGAAATAGTAAAGATCGCCATGAGCATCGCGGGTTCGGCCAGCGAAGCTATTGTCATTTCGCGGCTCGATCCCATCCCGCCAAAGGCCGTGCCGATGTCCATTCCGGCGAGCGCGGTAAAGAAGCGCGCAATCGCAAAGAGCGCAACAAGGACAATGACATCAGCGGCAGACGCTATCGGCAGTTCCAGCGACAGCATGGGGATGATCGCCCCTGCAAGCACCGCTGTGCCGAAGACAAGATACGGGGTAAAGCGGAATATCCATGATGCGTTATCAGCGAGCAGCACGTCTTTTGAAAATAATTTCAGGATGTCCCTGTATGGCTGAAATATCCCGGCTGACGTACGTCCCTGCGACCAGCACTTCAGCATCCTCACCCATCCGGTGAAGGCGGGCGCAACCCCGAGAAGAATCACGATCTGAAGGATTTCTATTATGAATCTGTAGAGTTTCATCTCGAGAACACCAGGAGCACGATGATTGTTATGAAAGAATAAATAAGATATGCCTGTATTCGTCCCTGCTGGAGCCTGCCAACCCTGCGAGATACCCACAAGCTTAATACAACGACCGGCTTATACATCCAGCCCCAGAAACGGTCTCTCACGCGAAGATAATAATTTAATCTGTTCGGGTAGGCCTTATATGCCGCCCGGGGTGTGAGCTTCACCTGTTCTTTGATATTAAAAAGAAACCCGAATATCCTGCGTATCGGCATCGAAAACGACGTGGCATTATATTGCATCCTGCTGGTGATCTTTTCAAAGCCGCAGTCCCAGATCGGTACTCTGTGTATGGTACCGGGCTTGACATGCAGGACAAGATACGCTGCGACCACAACAAGCAATATGCCTGAAAATACGATCGGGCCTGAATATGACGCCCTCTCAGGGGCGATCGGCGTAAGCCACAGCCAGCCGAACGTTCCGGCAGATGCGCCGATCTTTGTCCCGATCAGCTGCTCCGGAATAATGTCCATCCACTCAATAAAAAGGGTCGGCAAAATTCCGAGTACAAGACAGGTAAGCGCAGCCAGTATCATACCGGAGCGCATGAACCAGTCAGCCTCATGGACACGCGGCTTGTTATGTCCCCTCCAGTGCCCCAGAAAAGTGACCCCAAAGGCCTTTACAAAACATGCGGCGGCAAGCGCTCCCGTCAAAGCTAAAAGCGCAGCGCCAAGCGGGATCAGCAGTCTCAGTAACTGACTCGGCAAAGCCGGTGAAAGCAGCAGGGCCTGAAACGTAAGCCACTCTGATACGAACCCGTTAAAAGGAGGCAATGCGGAGATCGAAACGCAGCCGATAAGGAAAAGCGCTGCTGTCCACGGCATCCGGTGTATCAACCCTCCCATCTCCTCCATATTGCGCTCACCCGTAGCATGAAGCACCGCGCCCGCACCCATAAAGAGCAGGCCTTTGAACATGGCGTGGTTCATTGTATGATAGAGCCCCGCGATAAGGGCGAGCGCGGCGAGCATGGGCAGGTGAAATGATGTAAATACCATGGACAGTCCGATGCCGATGAGAATAATGCCGATATTTTCGACAGAATGATACGCGAGAAGTCTCTTCAGGTCATGCTGCATCAGGGCATAAAGGACGCCCATGACAGCAGAGACAAGTCCGAATATCAACACAACGGCCCCCCACCACCATGGGAAGACCCTGATAAGATCGAATGAGACGCGTACGATACCGTAAATAGCGGTCTTGAGCATCACCCCGCTCATAAGCGCAGAGACATTGGAGGGTGCGACGGGATGGGCCTCAGGCAGCCAGACATGCAGGGGTATCACACCTGCCTTTGCGGCAAATCCGAAAAATGCGAGAAAAAAAGCTGCAGTCGCCCAGTGCAGAGGGAATTCCGCCTGACGCATGGCGTCAAACGTATAACCGCTGAAACTCTCAAAACCCGTGGTGAGGCCTGCCATGATTCCGAAGGACAAAAGTATTGCGATCGCCCCCACATGCGCAACTACCATATAGAGAAACGCGGCCCTCCTGTTTTCTATGCGTTCATTTTCAAATATGACAAGAAAGTATGAAGCCGCTGCCATGACTTCCCACGAAATCAGAAAGAACAGGGCGTCATCAGCCACTAAAACCATCAACATTCCCGCGAGGAAAAGACAATAGAAAATAACGAGACTCGTAACAGGTCTGCGTCCGAGGTAACCCTTGATATACCCCGTGGAATACAGTGACACAAAAAATGAAAGCAGGCATATAACGGTAATGAAAAAACCCGCAAGCGGATCAACCCTCAGGTGAAATGGAAGGTCAGGTAGTCCGATGGGAAGGATTATTTGGTTCGTAATCCCACAGCCAACAGCCCACACGCCTCCTGAAATGCCGAGCAATGATGCTGCCGAAGCCGTCATAAAGGTCGCGTTAATTAAGAGGCGCTGGTTGTTCTTTAAAAGCGGCGAGAGAAGAACAGGCAGAAAAAGCAGAAGAATGGAACACGAAATAATCCCGATAGGCCCGGTGATCATATGAGTCCTCCCCGGAACTGTTTTATCTGTTTATCAAGGCTTCTTTTGTACGATATTGCCGATGGGATACAGAGGATACAGATTTGGCTTTTCACTTCCGGCATTGGCAGAGTTGATACCACCGCATCCGAAAGAAAATAATTCATTCCGAAATAAATATTCCGTTCAGGGTCCATTTACTTATGCGTCTCAAAGGCATTTATTATAAATCAACCGCTGGGATAAAATAAACTGTTCGAATGTTTGCGTGCTAAAATGTTTGAACATGCGGGGTTTTCGTATTGTTTGTACGTTATTTCTCTCCCGGACTTTTTGACTGCTGTTCTCTGGCACTGAATTTCGCCGCGCTTTCCCCTGCGAGATATCCGGTGCTCCAGCAGACCTGAAGGTTATATCCACCGGTAGGTCCGTCCAGGTCGAGCACCTCCCCGGCAAAGTACAGGTTATCTACGATCCTCGACCGCATGGTCCTTGGGTCAACCTCTTTCAGATCGATCCCCCCGGTCGTTATGATCGCCTTGTCAAACCCTAACAGGCCTGTAATAGTCAGGGGGAATTGTTTTAAAAAGGCCCGCAGTTTCTTGCGTTCGTCTTTTGTCATGGAATGGCCCTTTTTTTCAGGGTCGAGGCCGGTCAGTTCAAGAATTACGGGAATCAATTTTTGGGGGAGGAGTCCGGGGAGAATATTTCTGAGAGATTTGTTCTTCTGATCTTCAAGGTCCCTGAGGATCCTTTTATCCAGCATGTCAAAATCCAGCGCGGGTTTAAAATCAATGCACAGATCCACCGGACCGTTAGCAAGTAATTCCCCGATGTATTTGCTCATGTCCAGGATTACCGGCCCGCTCATTCCAAAACCGGTAAATAAGGCCTCACCGAAGCGTTCATCCTTTTTCCTGTTATTTTGATAAACCGAAATGGCGACATTTTTAAGGCTCAGCCCTTCCAGCTCTTTTACCCATTGCTCCTTTACCAGCACCGGGGTAAGCGCGGGTTCCGGTTTTATTATGGAATGCCCCATCTGTCTTGACCATGTGTAACCGTCACCGGTTGAACCTGTCTGCGGATAAGAGCGGCCGCCAGTGCTGATGAGATAATTTCCTGCTTTTATCTCAATGCCATCAAGAATAATTTTCTCTATTATATTTTGCTTGAGGGATATTTTTTTTATGCAGCAACTGGTGAGCAGGGCGATTTTGTTTTTCTTCATAAGCTTGAGAAAAAGAGCGTGCACATCTTTTGCCTTGTCGCTTTCAGGAAAT
>JBFLYJ010000330.1:0-4094 GCA_040756635.1 Nitrospirota bacterium | reverse complement strand
AAAGTGAAGCAGTATTAAGTTCAGAACATCCGGAATGTAAGGATATATTTTTTTCAGGTTGACTATCCTGTTATGAAAAATAATATTCGTGTCGTCGGAATTGACCCGTCCAAATGCCGGATGATCGCTTCTCAGGATATCCTGCGTAGTAACATCGCCCGCCCCCGCAAGGAATATAAGGACATTGCCGAGCCCGAACAGATCATACCCGAACATATTTTCTGCGTGCCGGTAGTTGTAGTCAAAATCTATCCAGCGGTAAAAGTTTTCACCCCTGCCCCTTATGATGTGGTCGCGACGTATGTCCCCGTGTTTCTCCCCGCTGTCATGGAGAAACTTGATGGCACTGACCAACTCTATAAAATCATCAAATATCGCCGGGAAATCATTATAAAAGAAGTCCTCATGAGTTTTGTCAAGGTTAGATATTATGTTATCAATCATCATTCCCGGAATGAAATCTATGATCCTGACAATATTCCCTGCGCTGTCCAGGACACTGAATCCCTGCATGAAATTACGGTGGCCTTTGACCAATTTTAAAATTCTAGCCTCTTTTTTTGGACTTCTCACGCAGTCAAAAATCAAGTCACCTATCCTTGCCTCGAATTTTTCCAGGAATACCATTTTAATGATTTTCATGCTGCCGTCCTGCAGGTCAATCGCCCTTTTTACCCAGAATTTCTGCTGTTCATCCATACCGAAACGGCCTTCACGCTCACTGTTTCTGATCAGATAAGGGCGGGCGTTCAGGACAACGACATCATCATAATCGACCTTAAAGAAATTCGATGTATCCGATACGATATTGAACTTCCGCGGTACACGATGAGGATCGACATAACGGGCTATCATATCCTTCAGTTCATCTGTGGTGTACCGACTGGTCTGCATATCTTGCATATTGTCTTTCATCGCTCCATGTTTCCCGGCTATGTCTTTAAATATAATGTGCCTTTTTTAAAATCGTATAATATTTTCGTCTGTTCGTCTATGCACAGACGGGGGGGAGATTATTTTGTGAAGCCTGGAAAGGAGAGGTAAGCTTCATGATATGCCGAATTTCTGTGAACTTTGTTTGTACGAAACGTTAGCGCCAAAATGACAATAGACATGTCATAATGGCATACTATTATTGTCCGATAAATACGATCTCTTTGATTTTTAATAATTCTGATCACGGCAAGCCTTTTGCATAATAGATAATACCTTTTCATTTTTATAAATTTTCTTTATAAATGTATTTTCAATCATGCAACACTGTGATATAGTTAAGAAACAGATAACACTTACATCCCATTCGGATATGAAAGAGAGGTAATGAACCATGAAAAAAATTTCTGGCATAGTTTCACTCTTTGCTTTTCTCATTACGTTTATTCTGATCTGCAGTTCAGCGTCCGTCTTTGCAGACAGCGGAGCGGACCTCAGGTTTGCTGCGTTTGAAGGTCTTTCAACGCAGGTGGAAACGTTGCTCACCAAAGGGATTGACGTGAACACCAAAAGCAAGGATGGGGAAACTCCGCTAATGATAGCATCTCTGATGGGTCACACTAAAGTGGTAAATATCCTGCTGTTAGCCGGTGCTGATATAAACGCCAAAAACATCAAGGGGGAGACGGCGTTGATGGCTGCCGCCTTTGCCAACCAGGCCGATGTAGTTGAACTCCTGCTCTCTTACGGCGCCAATGTCAATGACAGTGACCTGAAAAAAGAGACTGCGTTGATGGAAGCGGCCTTTTCCGGACATGTAAAGATTGTCAAGCTTCTTATTGATAAAGGCGCTAAGGTCAACGCCGCTGATGTCAAAAAAGAAACCGCTCTAATTTACGCGGCCAATGCAGGCCAGACCGCGGTAGTAAATACCCTTATTGCAAAAGGCGCTGAAGTGAACGCGAAGAACTGCATGGGAGTAACCGCGCTGATATACGCATCACTGAGAGGTTATACGGACACCGTAAATACTCTCCTTTCCAAAGGAGCTGATGTTACTGTTAAGGATGCCGTCGGCAGAACAGCCGTTATGCTGGCATCAGTCAGGGGCCATGACGACACTGTTGACGCACTCCTTGCAGGTGGCGCAGACCTGAACATAGACGATAAATTAGGAAAGAAGAAATCTACAATGCTTGCGTCACTTGTTTGCGACGGACATTAATCAATTTACCTTAACAAAGGAACATATTCCAAAGGACAGCCGACGAGGCTGTCCTTTTTTATTATTGAGGATGCAGCGGTCCCTTCCGCATATATGATCATTTATCAGCGCTGTTTCCACACTGAATGAGTTTTAGCCGGCATGTAGTTTATAATGTCTTATGCCGGGCCCTGAACAGAAATACTATCAAATTATAATCAGCAGACTTGATGGACACAAACTGTCTTCCGTGTCTTATCAGGAACAGCTAATCGAACTTGTCAGCAAGGGGATCGGCGGATTCATCATCTTCGGCGGAGAAAAAAGAGAAACATCTGATTTTATCGACAAGCTTCAGTCGCTCGCAGGCACACACCTGTTTATCGCGTCAGACATAGAAAGAGGCGTTGGACAGCAAATCAACGGGGCCACGTCTTTCCCCGGCCAGATGGCCGCTGCCGCAGCTACTGATCTGGACGACTCCGGGGAGCTAACAGCGCTTGAAGAGGCAATCGAGGCAATAGCCCATGAGTCGATTGACATCGGGATAAACATGCCCCTCGTCCCCGTCCTCGATGTAAACAGCAATCCTGACAACCCGATAATATGTTCAAGGGCCTTTTCTGACAGGCCGGATATTGTCTCACGGTTCGGGAAGCTGTATATAAACACACTTGAAAGGACAGGGCTCATCAGCTGCGCAAAACACTTCCCGGGGCACGGCGACACCGCGGTCGATTCACATATATCGCTTCCGGTCATCTCCAAATCCTTGGATGAATTACGTACTGTAGAACTTGCGCCGTTCATTGAAGCGGTGAAAGCAAATGTGAGCAGTATCATGATAGGACACATCAGCGTTCCTGCCATTGATAAACTCCCCGCTTCCCTTTCGGTGAAGGCCGTAGACCTGTTAAGAAGAGAGCTGGGACACGAAGGGATCATTCTTACTGATGCCCTTAACATGCATGCCCTCAAAGAAATACCGGACGCGGCCGTTAAATGCGTAAATGCAGGGGTCGATATTCTGCTGCATCCTGAAAACCCGGACGCGGTCGCTGAAGAAATTAAGCAGGCGGTCATTGCGGGGCAAACAGCAGAAGAGAAGATAGATACGGCTGTGGCACGGATATTGAAATACAAAGAGAGAATAAAGAGCATCAAGAAAGTCAGGATAGACAGTAACAGGAACAAAAAACTTTCATGGTCCATCTCCGACAGGTCCGTGACGCTTTTAAAAGAAAAATCCGGTCTGCTTCCGATTAAAGACATTCGGGGCCTCTCTCTCGTGTTCGCAGCTGACGAGGACAAACATGACCTTTCAGTATTGAAGGCCTTCATCCCGGGAGCATTGCATATTCGGGAGTGTCAGGGGAAAGCCTTAAGAGAGACAGTAATAGTTGCTCTTTTCAGCAGGATCGCGGCATGGGAGGGTAGCTCAGGCATGCGGGAGGAAGACGTAACTATTATCAGAGAACTTATAGGAAGGCCCTGCAATTCATGCGTGATATCCTTTGGCAATCCGTATGTGCTCAGGCATTTCATGGAAGCCGATATTCTTATCGCCTCATATGATACAACTGACCAGGCACAGTCATCTGTTATCAAATGCCTTCAGGGATACATCGCTTTTCAGGGCAGACTGCCGGTTGAGCTTAAACATTCGTGATTGTGCTCCGTGAGAAACTCAGCTGCTGCCGCCCTCTGAAAAGGAGACAGTATTAACCCTTATTATTCATGAATAAAGCGGGTCAGCTGTTCTCCTCCAGATACTTGACCTCTCTCCTGCCCTTTTCTTCATCAACAAAATAAAACAGGACTCCCCCGATAATAAAAAACAATGAAATGGATGAAATGCTCGCACGGGACGCGATATCACTGCTGTAGCCCATGGACCGCACAAGCAGACCGGCCCCTCCCATGACCACGGGGCCGAGCACGGTGGCAAACTTCCCGA
>JBFLYJ010000033.1:0-14383 GCA_040756635.1 Nitrospirota bacterium | reverse complement strand
ACGAAAAAGAGACCTGGGACAGTATCGAGTCGTACATTGCGCATCATTCCAAAATACAGTTCAGCCACGGTTACTGCCCGGAATGCGAGCAGAAATTAAGCAAAGAGATAGATGAGAGAATCAGCCGCCGCTCGGTCACTGCGCCTGCCGTGCCGCTCAAGATAGCACATCAGAATACTTAACAGTCCGGACGACAAACCTTTATTTTATTACCTACGTTGAAATTGCCGACACCATAAACAGATAAAAAATCAAATATCAAAACTCAAAGATGAGGAAGAGGACTATTAAATATTTTCCCCTCCATATTTTTTATTATTTCTATTTAATTTTAATACTGAAGTGATCCTGCCATGGTTTATTAATAATTATGGCTGGACATCTGTTTTGAATACTTCAGCGTAGGTCTCAGGGCTCTCTTTCTTCAGGCAGTCTGGACATATCCCATGGGTAAAGGACGCGTCCGAGTGTTCCCTGATATAGGTCTCGACTTTTTTCCAGTACCCTTTATCATCGCGTATCTTCTTGCACCAGGCGCAGATCGGTATAAGGCCCTTCAGCGTCTTGATCTTCGCGAGCGCGTCCCTGAGTTCAAGTATGAGGTTTTCCCTCACCTGCTCGGCAAGCTTGCGTCTGGCAATGTCCTTATGAAGCTGCTCATTGAGTCTCGAAAGTTCAGTCGTCCGCTCTCTTACGAGTTCCTCCAGGCGCTCCCTGTGTCTGTTTAATTCTTCCTCGGAACGCTTCTGCTCCGTTACGTCATGCCATATTGTCTGAAAGACATTGTTACCGGACAGACTCAATACCCTTGTAATAACATGCACGTCCCTTATCTCCCCGTTCTTTGTCCTGTGCTTCACGTCAAATTCGGCGCTGCCCTTGCTCAGCACCTCCTGTATACTTGCCTGCACCTCTTCAGGACTCTGGAACGGATCAATATCAGGGATACGAAGCATGGCAAATTCTTCCCTGGTATAGCCAAGCTCCCGGTGGGCCGTTTCATTGAAGTCCGTGATATTCCCCTCACTGTTAATAAGCAGTATGCCGTAAGGGGACTGTTCAAATATTGCCTGGTATCGCAGCTCAGTCTCTCGTAATTTATTCATTTGCGTTAATTCCCTTACTGAACTATCTTGATGGTTTACCGCATTGAATGGCCTTCATGGTAATATCGGCAACCGGTCTTCTCTCAATGCGGCAATGATGTGCACTTATAATCAAGAACAAATGCAATCAATATGCCAGCGCTTTTACAAATCAACATCACTTAATAAAACGGGACGTTATATTATTTGATAAAAATAAATATATAATTATTACAAAGAACATCTGGTTTACACACCGGCTGGTATCAGTTATTTGACCGTATGCGGACCACTCGTTATTCAGGGAGAATTTTTACCGGGACAAACAGTACAGCACCTGAGAGACATACTTATGCGCAATAAAATTTTTATCAGTCTGTTTCTTGTTCTCGCCACATTCGCGGTCTACTGGCAGACAGCCGGTCATCAGTTCGTAACCTATGACGACGGGGTGTATATAACTGAAAATCCCCATGTAAAGGCTGGGCCGACCATGGACGGCGTGAAATGGGCCTTCACGACCACCCGCGCGGGGAACTGGCACCCTCTCACATGGCTTTCGCTTATGCTCGATGTAGGGATGTTCGGCCTTTACCCGGGCTTTCACCATCTGATGAACACGGCGTTTCACGCGGCCAATACCGTCATGCTGTTTCTGCTGCTGCTGCGGCTGACCGGTGCATTCTGGCCGAGTGCCTTTGCTGCCGCCCTGTTCGCTCTTCATCCTCTGCACGTTGAATCCGTTGCGTGGGCGGCCGAGCGCAAGGACGTTCTGAGCGCGTTCTTCTGGATACTGACACTGCTTTATTATGATAAATACGTAAAGCACCCCGGTAAACTGAACTACATACTGGTGCTGTGCGCCTTTGCCCTCGGACTCATGTCCAAGCCCATGCTTGTAACACTTCCGCTCGTAATGCTGCTCATGGACTACTGGCCTCTTGGACGTATCCGGCCCGGACGGAAATGGCGTTTGATCCTCGAAAAGGTCCCGTTTCTGGCCGTATCCGCGATAAGCAGCGTTGTCACGATATATGCCCAGCAAAAAGGCGGTGCAGTCGCGTCCGTCAAGGCACTGCCCTTGTCTTTCCGAGCGGTCAACGCACTCTGGTCCTGTGTTCTCTATTTGGGCAAGATGCTCTGGCCCGTTAATCTCGCCGTTATTTATCCTATCCCTTCTTCACTGACGATAGTACAGGGGCTTTTATCAGGTCTGCTTTTAGCCGTGATAACCGGCTTTACAGTCCGCTATGCAAAACAGCGTCCATATTTACTGACGGGCTGGCTCTGGTATCTGATAACGCTCCTGCCGGTCATAGGCCTGGTACAGGTCGGGAGGCAGTCCATGGCTGACCGTTATACCTACATCCCGTTCATCGGGCTTTTTATCATTATCGCATGGGGGATGCAGATCATTGCCGGGGACAAACGCTTCCGCAGGGCGGCCGTGTCGGCAGCGGCGTGTATTATACTTCTTGTTCTTACCGCGCTTACCTGGCGGCAAATAGGCTACTGGAAGGACAGTATCACTCTCTTCAGCCACGCTGTTGAAACAGTCGACAATAATTATATAGCTCATGAAAACCTCGGCTACGCCCTTGCACAAAGCGGCAGGCTGGATGAGGCGGCCTATCATTATGCCGAGGCATTGAGGATATCACCGGATTACGAGCGCGCGCTTACCGGGATGGGGAATGTCCTGGTCAAGCAGGGCAAGAGCAAAGAGGGAATTTATTATACGAACAGGGCGCTGGTCCTTAATCCTGATTCAGCCGAGGCCCACTTTAACATGGGATTTGCCCTTATGAGTGAGGGCCGTGACATGGAGGCCGCTCGTCATTATTCCGAAGGACTCCGCAGCGATCCGGAGAACGCGGAAATTCATTTCATCCTCGGAGTAATACTGGCGGAAGGGGGGCGGCTCGATGACGGGATCAGCCACTTCTCGGAGGCCCTGCGCATAAACCCTGACTTTGCGGAGGCACACTACAGTCTTGGAGTGGCCTTATTGCGCGAGGGTAAACTTGATGAAAGCATCAGGCACTTTACCGAGGCCCTGCGCATAAAGCCGGACTTTGCGGAGGCAGGCCTCAGCCTTAAGGAGGCCGTTCAGCTCAGAGACAACGCGCAGGTGAAACAGACCGGGCCATAATCCCCCTCTCAGGATTTCGGTTTCAGGGTCCTGGAACGCCGCTTGTCTCTTTCTTTGAGCGCGAGAAAGACCAGCACTGCACCCCCCACACCGAGAGTCAAACGGGCCACCGCTCCTGATATTTGTGACAGCTTCTTAACCATTTTCATCATATAAAATCATAAATGTCCGGTAAAATTTAATTCTAGTAAGTCCGGACATACATGCCTAAAAATATTTATGACGCAATATGATTTCAGGATTTGCTCTGATGGCTTATCACCTTTACTCAACAAGTTGACGGCAGGCATGATACAGTATTTGAGCGGATTTTTTTGCCGGTAGTGAAGACAGGAGGTCTGAACAGGCAAAAGCCTCGGAGTCCCGCAGGATGCGGGACGAGAATGAGACGAAAATACTGTATCATGTCTGCTTTGCATTATTATGCATCCACTAAGGTATTACCATAAATATTTATTAATCACGCATGTCCACTTCAAATATTTACCGGACACCTTTGATATAGAATAAGTCCTGCCGAATGTTTTTTAGTCCTTCTAAACTGATTATATCAGAACACATTCGGGTGCACTGGTTAAATTACCGGGTCATGCGCCCTTCTACCGCCAGGATACTCACGACGTGAAAAACAGAAAGCTGCTTTTTTAAATGATATCAATAAATTATCGATTGGCAGGTAATTTGCATTATATATTTTCAGGAGAGAGAAAAAATGGCGACCCTGACAAAAAAAGAAATACTGGCACAGCTCAGGAGAATTGGGATAAACACACTCAATGAGCTCGAATCGTATCTGGATGAATACACTGAATACTGCAATGAATGCAGCGGCCACTCTTTGTCCGGCAATTAATGATTTCAGTGTAAGCGGCCTTTATCCATACCCCCCTCCCTTCTCCGGTCCCGTCATACTTTTCAAATCACACAAATCACAAATTAAGACGGGCATGTTTCAAAAACTTATTGATCGATACCTTAGGGCTGAACTTAAAAGCATTGTGTCGGGACTTTTCTTCCCGCGTCATTTTGATTGAAGTCCGCGTACGGCCGGGGAATGATATTTTAGACTGACAACCAATATAATATTTTCTATGACGAAAACTGCTCCCAGCGGACACATACCTGAAGTTACGAGACCCTAACTGCTGTCCCCCGCCCAGAACCTCAGCATGGGGAAGACCGCCATCAACTATGGTGCGGACGCCGTATACATCGGCGGACCGAAGTTCGGGGCAAGAGAGGCCGCGGGTAATCCTGTATCAGACATTGAAAGCCTCTGCCGGCATGCCCATCTGTACGGCGCCAAGGTGTACATAACGCTCAACACAATCCTGTTTGACAATGAACTGGAAGAGGCGCGCAGGACAATCTCCGATGTATATAACGCGGGGGCCGATGCCCTTATCATCCAGGACATGGGGATACTCGAAATGGCCCTCCCCCCGATCGCCATCCACGCCAGCACCCAGGCAAATAACTATGCCCTTGAGAGGATAAAATTCCTTGACGCTGTCGGGATAAAAAGGATCGTCCTGGCAAGGGAGCTTCCCCTCCGTGATATAGCGGTTATAAGGGACAATACAAAATGTGAACTTGAGGCGTTCATTTACGGGGCGTTATGCGTGAGCTTAAGCGGACAGTGCTATATGAGCTTTGTGCAGGGGGGAAGAAGCGCGAACAGGGGGCGCTGCGCGCAGCCGTGCAGAAACCTGTACTCATTGAAAGACAGAGAGGGGAAGATCATCCTGAAAGACCGGCATCTCCTTTCTCTAAGGGACATGGACCGGAGCGCGTTTATTCCTGAGCTGATCAAGGCGGGCGTCACGAGCTTCAAGATAGAGGGACGGCTCAAG
This sequence comes from Nitrospirota bacterium, assembly GCA_040756635.1. Classification (GTDB taxonomy): domain Bacteria; phylum Nitrospirota; class Thermodesulfovibrionia; order UBA6902; family UBA6902; genus UBA6902. Next base: position 9,293 of record JBFLYJ010000033.1, on the reverse strand, counting down.
GACGAAAACTACGTAAAAAACGTCACGGCTTTTTTCAGGAAGCTGCTTGACCGCGAGATCGACAGACATGACACTCTCAAAAGGGCCTCATCCGGGCATACGGATTTTCTTTTCGAACCCGACCCTGAAAAGACATTTCACAGGGGAAGCACCGATTATTTTCTGACAGGGGACAGAGGGAAGATTGCATTACCTGAGACATCCAAGTCCATTGGCAAACCTGCAGGCAGGGTGATTAAATCAGGTAAAGGATTTATTCAATTAAAAGGCAAGGCCGAACTGCATAATAACGACGGGCTTGTGTTCTTTGATAAAGTCGGGATGCTTCGCGGACTGAAGGTCAATGAGGTCAAAGGGGACAGGGTGTCTATTGCCAAACCCGGGTTTCTTCCCGAGGAGGGAACGACTGTATATCGTAATTACGATCATGAGTTCTCAGGCAGGCTTAAGAATGACCGTTCGGTCCGGAAGATAAAAGTGTCGATTGAGATATCATTTGCTGGAGATGACCGGCTCATTGTCAGGGCGGTTGATGAAGACGGCATTACGACGGAGATTGCAGACACCCGCCCTCTTCTTCCGGCCAGAAATGAACAGACTGCTGCAGAAGGAATTCGGAGAAATTTATCAAAGAGCGGACAGACACCATTCAGCGTCGGGCAAGTGGACATAAAATGGGACTCCCCGATATTTGTTCCCGCGGCATCATTGAACGCGTACAGGCAGGAGATATTGCGGAGGCTCGAGGAGGAGAGGACGCGACACTTCGGCCCTGCCCCGTGGAAATTCCCTGACCGCGAAGCGATGTTTCCATATGACAGAGTGGACTTCACCTTCAATGTCTCCAACAGACTGGCCCGCCGGTTTTACAGGAGACACGGTGTGCGCCGCATCGACAACGCTCTTGAACTCTCCATACCGCCGGGTGAGATTAGGGTAATGACCACGAAGCACTGCCTGAGGCATGAACTGGGCTGCTGCGTCAGGGAGAGTAAGAGTGATGATAAATTAAAACTGAACGAGCCGCTCTTTCTCCATAATAAAGACGGGACCTATAAGCTGGGCTTTGACTGCGGGAAATGCTTCATGCATGTGGTAAAATTGGGATCATCCTCAACGTAATGGAGTGGTTACAATAAGGCGAAAGGGATTTTGACTTGACAATATATCGTATTTACCGATTCGGTATCATCCGCTGCATGAGTTCCTCAGCCCTCGCGGGGTCTATCATCCGCAGCCTGTTAATTATTTCCATGGCCTCTCCCTGTCTCCCAAGCGTTATATAGGTCATACCGAGTCTGTGCAGGGAAGCGGCATGGTCAGGCTTTATACGCACGGCATTGCCGAGGGCCTCGACCGCGCGTTCGAGCTGTCCTGTCTTGCCGTAAATGACTCCGAGGTTGTACCATGCCGCATAGTCGCCGGACTGCGACTGCGCGGCCCGTTCGAATGCGGTCACAGCCTCCTCTGTCATACCTGAACTCTGGTATGCGATACCGAGACCGGTCCAGGCGGCCCCGAAGTCGGGCTTAAGCCGCACGGCCCTGAGATAGGCCCCGACCGCGCTCTGGATCTGCCCTGTCTTTGCGTAGAGAGACCCGAAGTTGAACCAGGCGGCAGGGTCATCAGGTGTAAGACGCGTCGCTTCAAGCAAGGCGTCCGTGGCCTCCGGAATACGCCCCATCGTCATGTAGACTGCGCCCAGATTGGACCAGGCATTAGCGTAATCAGGTTTTAATCTCAGCGCCTCATTAAAAGAGGAAACAGCCTCCTGCAGCTCTCCATTTTTTCTCTGCCACACACCTAGGTTATACCAGCCGGACTCGTTCTTCGGACAGAGACGGAGTGTTTCACGCAGGTGGGGGTACGCGCCGTCAAGATCGTCCTTGCGAATCAGATAATCCGCAAGACTGTTTTGAGCCAGGCAGTTGTCGGACGTGACGCTTATGGCATGGCGGAAAAGGGTTTCATGTGTCTTCCAGTAACCCGTCTGAATCCAGGTAAGGACAGCGAGAATAATAATTACCGCAGCCGACACCGCGCCCAGCGCCTGTTTCCCGAAGCGCCGGTCCCTGAGCCGTTCCGGCAATTCCCAGGCAAGCATAATAAAAATTCCAATTAAAGGGAGATACGTATAACGGTCCGCGATCGACTGCGCACCGACCTGCACGAGACCTATAACCGGCACGAGCATCCCCAGATACCAGAACCACCCGACAGCCAGCCACGGGGACTGCCGGAGCCTCAGCAATACAAAAACGGTCAACGCGATCAGGAAGAGACCGGCCCCTGCCGCCTGCCACACCGGTAAAGTATCGCCCGGATGCGGATAGAACACGGAGAGAGAGACAGGCCAGAAGGTCTTCCAGAGATACTGAACATACCCGGCCAACGCGTTGGCAATCCTGGCACCCATTCCCAGGGAAAGGTCCGCGACAGCACCGCCGCCTTTCTGCGCTATAACCGTAAGCATGCTTGTTACAGCGCACAGGGCCAGCAGAGGGACCTTCTCCAGAATCAAACGCGACAAAGTTGTCTGCGGACAGACCGGGCCTCCACTGTTTGCTGACTGCAGACGGCCGCTAATACGGCCAAGCGGCCAGTAGTCCAGAAGCAGAAACAGAAACGGCAGGGTCACCAGCATAGGCTTGCTTAATAGCCCGAGGGCAAGCATGAGCGCCGTCAATGTGTACCGCAGAATATTCGGACGCCCGGAATAGTGAATATATGCCAGCACGGTAAGCAGGCCGAAGAAGGCGCTCAAAAGGTCCTTGCGTTCAGCCACCCATGCCACTGATTCCACATGAAGGGGGTGAAGCGCGAACAGCGCGGCGACAAAAGCGCTTCTCCAGATAACACCCGTCATCCGCAACAGGGCCAGAAACAGCAGCACCGTGCTGGACGCGTGAAACAGTACGTTGACGATATGGTGCGGACCCGGGTTGAGCCCGAAGATCTGTACATCCAGAATGTGGGACAGCCATGTCAGAGGGTGCCAGTTGGCCGCGTGCATGGCCGTAAAAGCCCACACCACGCTGTTCCATGACAGTCCCTCCTGCACCCGGGGGTTCTCAGTAACGTACATGTTATCATCATAGAAAAGGAATTCATGGCCCCCGACCTGGGCGTATACAATCACGGTCGCGAGTGCCAGAAACAGGGAGACCGCAACAGGGAGGTATTTATCTTTTATCACCATTCCGAATAGTAACACGGGGTGAAACGTATTTTAAAGGGACAACATGAAACCGGGAGAACCACATCAGAAGTGTCCGGTTAAATTTAATTAGAGCAGGTCCGGACATGTGTGCTGAAAATATTTATGGCAATATCTTAGTGAATGCATAATAATGCAACGCAGGCATGAAACAGTATTTTCGTCTCATTCTCGTCCCGCATCCTGCGATACTTCGAGGCTTTTGCCTGTTCAGACCTCCTGTCTTCACTCCCGGCAAAAAAATCCGCTCAAATACTGTATCATGCCTGCCGTCAGCTTGTTGAATAAAGGTAATAAGCTGTCAAAGCAAATTCTGAAATCATATTGCATCATAAATATTTTTAAACACGCATGTCCACTTAGGTTATCTACGGACACTTATGGATAAAAATAATTTTAAAAAAATCTCCCCTCCCCCTCTTTTACTAATAGGGGTATCAAATTATAGACTTGGAAATGCTTACCCTAATTCCATATGTAATTTAACGCGATTGTAAGGTACAATTACTCATGACCATTTCGGTAAAAGATACACTGAATATTTTCCGGTATGTAATGATGCTGTTTGCGGCGGTTTTTATCTGGATGCTGCTGGGCATGGTCTATCTCGACCGTTTCATCACCCCTTTTGACAAACTCGTACCGTGGCTGATGCCCTGGAAGGAAATGCCTTCCGGTCAGGGGCCGTCCTCGGTGGAAGGGTTTCTCGGCGTTATGCAGCTGCAGCTTGAGGGATCCAGGAGAGTCGCCGAATATTCATTTATCACGATGATAGTCTCTTTCGCGCTGTTCTGCGTTTATCTCACTTTTGTTTATCAGCAGAAACAGGGAAGGGCCCGTGAGAATGAACTGCTGCTGCTGAAGAACCAGGAGATCGCCAGACGTAACGAATTTATCCGCTTCATCACCGCTACCATCGGGCATGAATTCAAAAACAACCTCGGACGGATAAAGCGCCGGCTCGACCTGCTTCGTGATCTCCCGGCGGATATGAAGGCCCGCCTGGACGATAACATGGACAAGCTGTTCGCTGATATCGATATCTTCAAAAAGATCTCTGACGAGAGGGAAACCGTTCTCATAAGCTTTGAAAAAGTCGATCTGAGGGAAATGTTCACCGCACTGACCAGGCAGTACGGAGACCTGGCCGACTTTGTAATCGACAGCGCGTCATACGCACCTGCCATTTTCGCGTCACCAGCGCTTATGAAGACGGTCTTTGAAAACCTGATCGACAATGCCGTAAAGTACAAAAAACCCGATCAGGAGCGCGCGCATATCACATTTGCCTGTTCGGAAGACATTGACGGCAACAGGCGCTATATCACGCTTTCATTCCGGGACAGGGGCATTGGAATGGACGAGCGGGAGGCCGACCAGTGTTTCTATAAAAGCAGGGCGTCCGAGAAAGGATGGGGTCAGGGACTTTATTTCGCCAAATACGTGGTCGGACTGCACGCTGGCAAAATCAAGGTGGGTAAAGAGCACACCGCCCCGGGGACAGGGACGGAGATAATCATCAACCTGCCCCTTGTAGAGGAGACGCTCTGATGTTCAAGGTACTGGTGGCCGACAATGAACATGAAGACAGGGAGCTTTTGAAGCTTGAGATAAAAAGGGCACTCAGCGCCGAAACTTCCGATATAAGGTTCAGCGAGGCATCAAGCGTCAGACAGGCCCTGCAGCTTCTGACGACGCAGACCTTCGATCTGATGACGCTCGACATTGAATTCGACAGGCTTAACGAAGGCATTGAGGCGCTGCCCGAGATATTCGAAAACTACCCGACTCTGAACGTCATAATAGTCAGCGGGAAACTCGATAAAAGCGAGGTACTGGAGCAAGTATTCCGCTTTACGAAAGACAATGTGTTAAAGGGCAAGCGCTGGTCACGCCATTTCGACGTGCTGGACAAGAAAGACGACAAGAAAGAGGCCCTGCTTCGCGCGTATACTTTTGCCCTCAAGCAGAATGAAGGTGCGGACAGGATAAGGGAGCTGTTCCTTCTCGCGGAATCTTATCTTGAAAAGGGCATGCTCGAAAAGTGCCAGGAGATATACCGTAAGATCCAGGACATCGCGCCCGGAGAACAAGAATCCGGGGAAAACATCAGGATGTTCAAATCCTCCATTACACACCGGCAGGCGCTGGAGTATTACAGAAAGGGAGACGTGGTCGTGGGGTCACTCCTGCTCGGTCATTATCTGGAAAACCGGCTCAAGTCTTTCACCGGGAAGGTCCTCGGACGCAATGTCCCGGTCCTCTCGGATTGTCTGAAGGAACTTGAACGCTCAGGAATAAGCAAATACAAAAGAGGATTGTTCCAGCGGCTGTACGTGATAAGAAACACGGCGATACATCAGCCGGGCGCCGTAACGGAAAAGGACTTTGAAGAGGCCTTGAAGAACCTGGACCAGCTGGAAGACCAGCTTTTGTGAGATGGAGAAAAATATCACTAAATTCACTCTGCCCATCGGCCCGATACTGAGCATGACGCTTATCGGCCTCCTGTTGCTGAGCGCCCTGCTGTACTACCGGGCGGTCAAGATCCAGAGGTTCCTTGAACCAGCCCTGGCGGTCTCCGAACCCAGCATCAAATTCAATCAGGACATCAATAACCTGCTGATGAAAGAATTCGGGACAGCAGGCAGCGGTATAACATTCAGAAAGGGCTCCATACTGATCGACCAGTCATTCCTGTTTTCGACCGCTCACCTGATGGATGGTTCGGACCCTTTGATACTCAAGAAACTGGGCCGCTTTTTCCTCTCTGTCCTGAGTGACCGTGAGATCAGGGACCGTATCAGTCTCATCCTGGTCAGCACTAACCTTCCGCTCGGGAAAGACGCGCTGATGAATAAAGAACTGAGGTCCGCGGCCGGGGAAAGGACCGCGAAGATACTAAACTCGCTTTATGCTGCGCAACCGGAACTGGAACAGAAATTCGGGAAGTACTTTGCTGTCACCGCCATACCGTCCGGTCCCGCAGGCAAGGAAAACAGTCCTATAGAATTCAGGCTGATCCCGACAGAGAGGCTGCATATCGACGTGCTCGAACGTCTGGAGAAATATTCTTACTGATCCAGAGGCGGGTTTTTATTTTATCAGCTGAAATACCTGCACCCTGCTGTTGTTCGTGTCCGCCACGAACATCTCTCCCTGGGCGTTTATGCAGAGCTGGGCCGGGTAGTTTAGCAGGCCCTCTTTCCATCCCAGTTCTGAAATCAGTCCTAGGAAAGAACCGTCCTGTCCGATTACGATAATGCGGCTGCCGTTGCGGTCAGTCAGGTAAATGCGGCCCCTGTTGTCCGTCGTAATGTTGGTCGGGAACCTCATCTGCTCCTTCATCCCCTCGGTCAGGGGAGAAAACCCCTGCGCGCCCTTTGCGGCGGAATAGACCCGCGAACGGACGCTGTCGACCAAAAGCACATTCCCCTTGAAGTCGACCGCTAAATCAGAGATGAAGCCATAGTCCCCGGGGAAATTAATATGCGCGCGGTACGCGCCGTCGGGACCCAGCACGATCATCCGGCCTGAGAATATGTCAGACACATAAATGTTGTCGTCCGCGTCAATATCGAAACTCTTTATAACATACGAAGAAGGCGACGGCAGTCCTGAAGGCTCCAGGTAACCAACGAACTTTCCTCCCGCGTCCAGATGTACTATCCGGCGCTGCTTCCCGTCGAGAACAAAGATATCTCCCGCTGAATTGACTTTCACCAGCACGGGATATGTCAGCTGGGGGGCCGCTATTTCCTCCCCCGAAGTAAGCGTCCTGTCCTTAAGCACATACCTGAGAAGTCTGTGATTGGCCGTGTCCGCAATAATCAGCCGGGATTCATCATCGCACGCCACACCCTCAGGATTTCTGACGGCGGCGCCTTTATCATCTGAATATATGGACATTATATTCATATACTTCACCGTCCCGGCGCTGAAGGACCCGGCAGGAAGAACCAGCACGAGAGCTATCAAAAATGTCCTTAGAATGGCCTTATTCATTTCATCTCCTCTCAAGCTCCTTGTGGCACTGGATACAGGTCTCGGTAACGGTCTCAAACTGTGACATCGAGGGTTTGTTCCCGGTCCCGCAGGCCCTGTGACAGCTGATGCAGTCGACCGAAAGGTTTTTGTTCCTGGGGTCGATGATCTTTTCCCCGACCGGGTGTGTCGAATGGGTCTTCCAGTCGTGGCATTTGTTGCAGACATCAAAGCTCATGGACGGCTTTTCCTGGAGAAGCATATAATCCGAAGAATGCGGAGAATGACAGCTTACGCAGTCCCCGTTTTTTACCGGCTCGCAAAGACCGGTGTTTTTGGGATTGTTTTTGGATATGCGCTGCAGATCCACGGTGTCCGAATGACACTTCCCGCAGACATAGAGAACGGTCCCTGTCAGAAGTTTCTTCTGCTTCGCGGCATGGGCGTTATGGCAGTTCAGGCATCCGTCCCTGTCGAGCATGGGCCAGTGGACACGGTTTTTAGCGAAGGCCATATCGACCATTTCTTTATGACACCCCCTGCATAGCTCGACGCCCTTCTTTTTTGTGGCAAGGGGGTTCTGCGATCCCGCCTCTTCATGGCACTGATTGCATTTCTTATCGGTCACAGGCGCATGGACGTCCTCAAATATTATCACAGGCCTGCTGGAACCGTGCGAATCATGACATGAGTTGCACCGCGAAGCCGCGACCGGATAGTTCATATGCTGTCTTCCGAAAGCGGGGTTGTCGGTCCTGTGGCATTTGATGCAGAGGGCCGGGACATCTTCCTTTAACAGGAAGCCCAATGTGGCGGAGGCGTGGGGATTGTGGCAGTTCATGCAGTCTTCATTGACCGGTTTATGTTTGAAACGGGCTGTCTTTATCTTCTCGGCTGTGTCCTTATGACAGTCGAGGCACAGCTCATTGCCGCCTTTCACAAGCACGCCCCTGTTCCCTGATGCATGGGGGTCGTGACACTGCACGCAATTGCCCGCGACAACCAGCTTGTGCGCGCTGACGGAATTTTCAGGAACAATTTTTTTATGGCATGAGTCGCATATCCTGGTGCTGACCTCATCCAGCAGGTTCCCCTGGGGAGAGGTATGGGGATTGTGGCACCCTGAGCATTCTCCGTTCCTGACAGGTGTGTGCAGATACCGGGCCTTGAGCTTCTCCTTGAACGGCTCGTGACATTTAAGACATATTTCTCCCGCGGCCCCCGCCTTCAGCCTGAATTTGTTATCAGCGGCCGCCAGTGAGGAAGTCATGAACGCACATACAGCCAATAATGTAATCACTAAAATTTGTCGCAAGCGCATTATGTCCGGTCTCATGGTTTTCCCGTAAGGTGGCATTCCCCGCACGATTCAACGTTAAAAGGTTTATGAATGACGTCCTTGAAAAATTTCTGCCCCTTCGATGTATGCGGGTCATGGCATTTGTTGCAATCCATTACATCAGCGGCTATATATATGTGAGCCTTGCTGAATGACTCGGTCTTGTAATCATGACATTCCGCGCACAGGATCTGAAGAGGCTGTGAAATAAGTCCGGCCTCGGACGACAGATGAGGCTTGTGGCACCTTAAACACGTCTGGAGCGCGGACGGCGCATGGACGTATATGCTGACCTCATTACATGCCTTTAACGCGGCGGCATTGTCGTCTGTTTCACCGACCGCCCTGAGCTTGTCGCACTCCACATTCCAGTTCATTTTTTCTTTTAACAACTTGTGACAGGAAATGCAGAGATCGGGCATACCCGACAGGAGGAGTTTCTTTAATTTGGCTTTATGAGGGCTGTGACACTTTGTGCATCCCCCGGATGTAAATGTCGGATGTTCGCTCTGCACGACCGGGGTGTCTTTTTTGAGCCCGGACTCGTGGCACGAAAAACAGAGAGGCCCCTGCCCGTTTACAAGCATGCCCGTGATATTGCTGCCGTGAGAATCATGGCAAGTAAGGCACTTCCCGTCTTTAAAGAGCGGGTGTGAGGAACCTTTCGTCTCCTCTTTCATCAGCTCCCCGTGGCAGCCGACGCAGAGTTTCGGGTCATCCGGTTCCGCCAGAAGCAGGCCCTTTTTGTCCGTA
>JBFLYJ010000329.1:0-4105 GCA_040756635.1 Nitrospirota bacterium | reverse complement strand
GGGGAGGAGGTAGATATGACAAGAAAACTTTCGATAGCAGGTTTGATCATAGTCATGGTAATATTTGTCGCAGGATATGCAGAGTCGCTTTGCGTAAACGCCGAGCAGGCCAATGTGCGGGCAGGACCGGGCACCGGCTATAAGACTGTCTGGGAGGTCTATCGATATATGCCTTTTGCAAAGGTGGGCGTATCGCGTTCGGGAAGCTGGTACGCCGTTAAGGATGTCGATGGAGACGTCAACTGGATACACAAGGGGCTTGTGACGGACCGGTTCGACTGCGCAGTGGTGAAGAAGAAACGGGTGAATATGCGGACAGGGCCCGGCACACACCATGCCGCAAGTCCCGCCGGCCCTGCCGAGCAGTATCAATCGTTCAAGGTTCTTCAGAGAAAGGGGCAGTGGGTAAAGGTGAAGGATGGCGTGGACAATACCGGCTGGATCCACCGCGCCTATCTCTGGATTCAATAAACGCATAAAGGAGGTCGGATGAAAAAAGCTTTTACCGCTGCCTGCATTATACTGATTGCAGTATGGGTGATGAGGGTCAACTTCAGCGTTATCGAGACCGGCGAACAACCCGCCCCCGAACAAGGCGCCTATAAAGAGGTCGTCGGCACCATAGGGAGGGGGGAGACCTTCTTCGATATTTTCAAGAAATGGAAACTCGATATGGTCGACCTCTTTGCGTTGAGAGAGGCCTCCGCAGGCATCCACCGGCTGCGAGAGGTGCGACCGGGACAACCATATAAGATAGTGCTCGACGACAACGGGCTCAGGTCTTTCGACTATTGGATAGACGACGATTCCATCCTCAGTATAAACCGCGAAGAAGGCGGTTTTTGCGCGGCCAGGAAGACAATCGATTATGAAAAGAGACTACAACATCTGGGCGGCGTCATCGCCGATAATCTCGTCGCTTCAATGGGACAAGGCAGGGACAATCTCATGCTTGCCCTTCAGCTCTCCGACATCTTTGCCTGGGACATCGATTTCACGTCGGATCTGAGAAATGGTGACACGTTCAAGATTGTAGTTGAGGGACTTTATCTCGATGGCGAATTCAGGAAATACGGCAATATACTATCCGCCGAATTTAGCAATGACGGCGAGTCGTGCCGCGCCTATAGATTCGAACATAACGGAAAGATCGATTATTACGATGATGAAGGGAAGTCCCTGAGAAGGGCATTCCTGAAAGCGCCATTAAGTTTCAGGCGTATAAGCTCTGGCTTTTCTTTAGGACGTTCCCATCCGGTGCTGAAGATTTACAGGCCGCACCACGGGCTTGATTATGCCGCGCCTGCGGGAACTCCTGTTTCCGCAATAGGCGATGGAGCGGTCGTCTTTGCAGGCAAAAAAGGGCAATACGGCAATCTTGTGATAATAAGACATCCCAACGGCTACAAGACATATTACGGCCATTTATCAAGATTCGGCAGCGGCATTAAAAGCAGGATAAAGGTTAAGCAGGGGCAGGCTATAGGCTATGTGGGATCAACAGGACTTGCAACAGGGCCGCACCTGCATTATGAGATAAGGGTTAACAATAGGCCTGTTAATCCTGTTGCAGTGAAAACCCTGAAGGGAAGCGCCATTCCTAAGAAGCTGATGGCTGAATTCAGGGGCTTTAAAAAGCAGATGTATGGAAGGCTTGCTTCCATAATGCCAACGACTATGGTGTTTGCTAAAAAATAGTAGTAACTGCATAAAAACCATATGGAGTGATGATGGATATTGGTTTAAAAGACATAGTAATACCTGCTGCCACAGCAACGGTATCAGCATCGGTACTTTTTGTCGTCAGGGGTATTGCCTTCAGGCTGCTGCATAAATGGGCGGAGAGGACAGAGACAAGGATCGATGATATAATCATCAGATCATTAAAAGTTCCCTCTGTTTACTGGTGCATAGCAATCGGACTTTACATAGGAGTCGCTGTCTCCGATTTCCCTGAAAAATATGTATTTTATTTCAGCAGGGCGATCCATGTGATTGTGATATTGTCTATTACCATTGCTGCTGCAAATCTGTCAGGCAAAATATTCAAAAATTATATTCAGAAATCAGACCTGTCTATTCCTACTACGGGCCTTGCATACGGGATATTGAAAGGGACAATCCTCGTTATAGGCTTTCTGATTATACTCAGCGTTCTTGGTATTTCAATAACCCCTCTCATTACAGCCCTCGGTGTCGGCGGCCTTGCTGTTGCCCTTGCGCTTCAGGATACACTTGCGAATTTGTTTGCAGGCATTCATATCCTTATGGAAAAAGCGATCAGGGTCGGCGACTTCATTAAACTTGAAACAGGACAGGAAGGATATGTGGAAGACATCACCTGGAGGACCACAAGGGTAAGGATGCTCCCGAACAATATGGTAGTAATTCCGAACAGTAAACTTTCTCAAAGCGTTGTCACGAACTATTATCTGCCCGAAAAGAGGATGTCGCTGTTGATCCCTATCGGGGTAAGCTATGCCTCAGACCCCGAGAGGGTGGAGAGGATACTTGTCGAGGAAGCAAAAAATGCAGTGGGCAGAATTCCGGGACTCCTCGGAGATCCCGAACCTTTCGTGAGGTTCATCCCCGGCTTCGGGGAGAGTTCCCTCGATTTCACCCTGATATGCCAGGTGCAGGAGTTTACCGACCAGTATCTCGCCCAGCACGAACTGCGGAAGAGGATCTTCAAGCGGTTCAGGGAGGAAGGCATAGAAATACCGTTCCCGCACAGGACGGTTTATCTCAGAGAGGAAAAAGAATGGGAGAGTTAAAGCCCTTTGAATTCAAGCAATGTGTAAACGTTCTCAAGTCCACGGGGCGAAAGGCGAAGGGCCTGCGGGAACTGAGGGATATACTGGCTGTTGTGAGCGATGAGTCCATATTCCATCACACGTATCAGTATTTTTTGAAAGGACATATCCTTGAATACACCAATGACTTTGCCCACTGGGCAGGAGAGAGCCTTGAAGAAAGGGCTTTATCAGAGCGCCTTTCAAATATAGATCCTTATTCTTTTAAAAGCATTAATGATCTAAGGAACGAACTGCTAAATGAAATTGATGATTATCTCAAAGGCTTCCCTGAGCCGAGGGAGGCGATGCCGGGCGATGAGTTTTATTTCAATGAGACCATAACCCTTACATTCCTTGTGGGTATAAGGGTTAAGAACCTGGCAGAATTTTTAATAGCAGTTAAGTATATAGATGCTGCAGCCCTTTATTACCATTTCTATGAGGCGCGGGTCAGGCTGGGGGTTGATGACTTCTCAAAATGGTTTGAAGATTCATTGGATAAAAAGGAGCTGGCGGAAAAAATAAGGTCCATAGACCCATTCATGCACAGCATAGAAGGAATAAGGGAATATATAGCAGAGGCTGTTGATGAAGAAGTAAAGAAGGATATGGGGGAGATTATACAGTTATGATTTCGCAGTATTCAGGCATATCCCCAAAGGGCGATTTAATACTCCTGCAAAGGCTCGGTGAAAAACTGAAAGGCAGGTCTTTCCTTCACATAAACTCCACCCGTGCAGGTGGTGGAGTGGCCGAGATATTGCAGAGGATGATTCCAATACTAAAAGAACTCGATATTGACGCGAGATGGGAAGTAATAGAAGGTGATGAAAGGTTCTTTGACGTCACCAAAAAGATTCACAATGCCCTTCAGGGAAATCCAGAGAAGATTACAGAAGAGATGTGGCAGCATCACTACGAAGTCAACAGAAGAAATGCTGAGAGGCTCAATCTTGATGCTGATGCTATTTTAGTGCATGACCCCCAGCCTGCGCCGTTGATTGAGTTCAGAAAGTCAGGTAACTGGGTATGGCGCTGTCATATCGATGTATCCAATCCTGTAAAGGAAGTATGCGATTCTCTCACGCGTTATTGCAAGAAATACGATTCCGCCGTTTTCTCGGTTGCAAGATTTGCAAGGGCAATGGGGATAGATGAATTCATAATCCCTCCGTCCATAGACCCTATCAGCGAGAAGAATAAGGAACTGACCCGTGACGAGATAAATGAAACATTGAGCAAATTTCAAATATCGATAGACAGGCCTATAATACTTCAGGTCTCCCGTTTCGACAGATTCAAAGATCCCA
>JBFLYJ010000328.1:0-4120 GCA_040756635.1 Nitrospirota bacterium | reverse complement strand
CTGATGGGGACGGGATGGAAATCTGCCGTAATCTGAGAAAGAACTTTCCGGAAATGCCGATCATCATGCTGACAGCCAGGGACAAGGTATCAGACAAGGTGTTCGGACTCGAAAGCGGTGCCGATGATTATGTGGTCAAACCTTTTGAGACACTTGAGCTTGTTGCCAGGATCAAGGCCTGCCTCAGGAGGGTAAATGCCCCTGTTGTCAGGGACAATGTGGTGATCGGGGGGCTGAAGATCGATTTCAAGAAAAGGGTCGTAACGGTTTCCGGGAAACAGATCGATCTGACCCCTAAAGAGTACAGTCTGCTCTGTTTTTTTATTGACCACAGGGGGGAGGCGGTCAGCAGGGAGCAGATAAGGATGAACATCTGGAAGGACTCAAAAATCTATTCCTGGAGCAGGGTCATCGATGTACATGTTCAGCATCTCAGACAAAAAATAGAAAAGGACCCCTCAAATCCCAAACTCATTACAACCGTGCCCGGAGCCGGATACAGGTTCATTGAGTAATCGTTATCCTCACTTCTCTTTGAACGCAGAGGGCAGAAGGATTTCCCCACGCACTGTTGCACACAACATCGGGAAGCATGTTTTTTAATGCCACCCATCAGACAATCCACCTTCAGCATGTCAGTCAGGCCTTAATCTGCAAAGGGTACCTATAAGAAATAATAGGTGACACGTGATTTGCTTCAACTTTATGATATACATAATCGGGGACATGATAATTGCCCCAATATTTAAAGAGGTTCAAACAGTTTATTGATATGAATATGACAAGACCGAAGATACTCATTGTAGATGATGATCAGACGGTAATATCAGTAGTTAAGATCGCCCTCGAAGACAGATACGAGGTGGCAGGGGCTAACAACGCATTGAAGGCGTTGGGGTATCTCTCTGATCATGAGGCTGATCTTGTTATCCTTGACATTAATATGCCGGGAATCAGCGGACTCGATGCGATTGGGGAAATTAAAGCGAAATGCCCTGAAACTGTCATCATAATGCTGACATCAGATCCATCGGCTGAAAACATCCAGAAGGCGACATCACGCGGGGCGTATGGTTTTATATTCAAACCGTTTGATCTGGACGGTATTCGAAATTATGTAGACGCGGCCATTAATGTGAAAACGCCGGATAAACAACGGGACAACAGCCGTGTCCAGAAAACAATACGCTATTAATATGCTTTTCTGACCTGGTTGACCACGTATCATATCTGCAGAATCTAGTTGAAGCACCATTCCCCTTCCCCCGGTTTCACTGATCTTAATATCTTCAGCAGCGCACTCTCCTTTTAAAATTTACAAATCCTTTACTTACATTAACACCACCTTTACGCGGGAATCTGATAAATATTATTTATGTGGTCTCCGGGAAATAGCAGCGGTCTCCGCGATAGGGGAAACCTTCCCGTCATCCACACTGAACGATAAAGAGGTAAACATGATTGTTGCCAGTGGCTATCTGGAAGTAAATGAAATTCATAATGTCACGAAAATAGCGGGCGAACTGAAACGCAGAGCAATCGGCATTTATGAAATTGAGGAGCAAAGGATCATGTTCCATATGAAGAGAGAGAATATCGATCTTGTAAAGAGCGAGATAGCGTCTCTGAGGGGAATGGATGCGGTCAGCAATGTTCACCTCACATATTACAGTGTTGAGCAGCATTGAGCGGGGATAGATGCTGCACGTTGAAATGATAAATAGAACGGTGGCAGGGGTCATGAGAATTAACTTTTTCTTAACCGATATTAACAGCACCTTTACAGGGGAAGCTGTTACATTTTCTATAAGGATGCGGTGTTCATTTGGACAACAGAGATGCAAGACGATAATCAGCGGCTGAAAAGTCCAAGGGATGTACAGGCAAGAAATCAGAGGGGAGGTGATGGATGTATTTTAAAGATGTACCGGTTCTCCGGGAAGAGATAAAAATTTATTAGGAGTCATGTAAGGAGGGAAAAATGAAAAAAATTATATCACTGGCGGTAATAGCCTGTTTCCTGGTCATCGGGACAATCGCGTATGCCGTAACAAAAGTCAATTTACCTAAGGAACTTTCAAAAGAGAGCAGGGACTGCATAAGCTGCCATAAGGAATCGTCGGTTAATATCTATCAGCAGTGGGGCTACAGTAAACATTTTCGCGCCAACATCGGCTGCTATGAGTGTCATGAGGCGCAGAAGGGTGAAGCGGACGCGTTTGAACATGAAGGAAAATTCATTTCAGTGATTGTGTCACCGAAAGACTGCGCAAAATGTCACGAGAGAGAAGTTGATGAATTCGTCAATTCTCATCATGCGAAAGCCGGAAGAATTATGGGATCGCTGGACAATACCCTAGCTGAAGTCGTTGAGGGCAACAAGGGCATGAAGACCGCGGGATTTCCGGACGGGGTATCAGCAGCTGCGGTCAACGGCTGCTGGCAATGTCACGGTTCGATCATAAAGGTCAACAAGGATGGGACCCTTGATCCTGCTACCTGGCCGAATACCGGTATGGGAAGGGTAAATCCTGACGGTACCGAGGGCAGCTGCACGGCGTGTCATCAGCGCCATGAGTTCTCAGTCGCCCAGGCGCGCCAGCCTGAGAACTGCGGCAAGTGCCACATGGGCCCTGACCATCCGCAGATAGAGATTTATCAGGAATCCAAGCACGGGATCAATTACTATGCGAACAAGGACAAGATGAACCTCAATTCAGCCAAGTGGGTCGTTGGCGAGGACTATTCTGCGGCCCCAACCTGCGCGACATGCCACATGTCAGCCACAAGCGATATGCCGGTCTCTCATAACATCGGTTTGCGTATCAAATGGAACAACAGGCCTCCGCAGTTAAAGCTTGCCCATGAGTCGGACGTAAAATGGGGCCTGGCTTCAGGCGCTGTAACCGGAGACATGCGTAAAAACAATATGCAGAAGGTGTGCGTGGCCTGTCATAACCAGAATTTTGTGGATTCGTTCTATATACAGTATGAAGCGCAGCTTCAGCTATATAGTGAGAAATGGGCGAAGCCCGGAGAAAAGCTGTTTAATAAGGCAACGGAAGTATTGAAGGCAGTTAATGGCAAAGAGTATGCCGCGTTCGCACAGAAGATCGACTACACATGGTTCGAGTTGTGGCACCATGAAGGACGCCGTGTCCGTCATGCCGCTTCAATGCAGGCACCTGATTATACCCAATGGCACGGCAACTATGATCTGGCGAGGAACTGGTATAGCTCGTATGTACCTGAGCTGAAAGAAGTCATTGAAATGGGCAAGGCCAGCAGTAATAGTGATGCAAAGAAATTTGCAGGCGAACTGGAGACAATGCTGACTGAAGTAATGAATGATGAAAACCACAAATGGTCTATCGGAAAAGAAGATCCGGTCGCAAAGGCAGAACGTGATAAACGCCGGAAGGAGTTCCTGGATCGGTATAAGTAGATAATAAGGCAGAAGCACTTCAAGGGGAGCTGAGACACAGTCTCAGCTCCCCTTTTTTAATGCGTACAGAGGTGACGCTCAATTATCACCTCAGGACCGGGAAACGAATGCCGCTGGCTGACGCGATGGCGGCAGCACAGAAATCCGGTCAGAAAAGAGTTTGACGGATCGAGTGATATCCGGGTCTGTTTCAGGCCGATTTATTAATCATTTATTAAGAAAAGAGTTTAAATACAAAGGGAAATGCGTCGTTGTGTATTATATGTAAGTCCCATAGAATCTTTTGAACGCCGGTCAATAAATGTGATATCAGCTGTAGATTTTATCTTCTTAAATAGAATAGACTATTAGAAGTTATGCTGATTTTGACGCTGCTATTTTCTATGTTGCTTATTCCTTCTCTCGCAGACGCGTGGGGTCCTCTCACACATATATATCTGGGTTATCAGGTCATTGATTTTGGAGCTGCCCTTGTGCCTGCCGGTATTTACGCTATCATAAAGAAGTACAGGAATGATTTCCTTTATGGGAATTTGAGCGCGGATATTATTCTTGGAAGACGCTTCCAGACATTCGAAACCAACTCTCACAGCTGGGACATAGCCTGGAAATTATTGGGGTCCTCCAAGACAGACAGGCAGAAGGCATTTGCCTATGGCTATCTGATGCATCTTT
>JBFLYJ010000327.1:0-4147 GCA_040756635.1 Nitrospirota bacterium | reverse complement strand
ATACCGGTTTTTTCACGGTTGGTCTGGAGAGCCTTCTTTGCAGCTTCTGCAACAACGACCTTATAGGATTCGCCGTTGATCATGATCTGCCATTTACCTGACCTGACCGGCGTGCCGCCGTCTTTCAATGACTTCTTCCCGGCTTCTGCAGCCTGGAAACCGTCAAGAGAAAAGCCGTCATCGCCTTTTTTCCAGATCGGGAGTCCCCACTCTTCAAAGAGCTGTACGCTGTCATCAACGTGCCTGCCGAGGTCAAACACCAGGTCTTCCCTGATGATGCCCATAAGGTCATTTCTGACATACCTTACATAATCTTCAACTTTGTTCTCACCAACATAAGTGTTGATGGCTGACAGACCCATAGCGACCGCGCCGCTTCTGTCTGTTGCAGCCTTGTCCACCATGACGACCTTGAGTCCTTTTTCATTGGCCCAGCGGCATGCCTCGAAAGCTGCTCCGCAGCCTGCCATACCACCACCCATGATAAGGAGGTCGCATTCTACTTCAGTTACTGCCGGTTTCTGACAGTATGAAAATGTACAAGTTTCTTTTTCCATGATTATTCCACCTCCTTAGTTATTCTTTTCTTGCCGGGGCAGTAAACAACCCGGGCTGTTTGATAGTTGAGAAGTCGGGCGCCGGCTTCCCTGCATACGGATCGACTGAACCTTCTACAGTGGTCCTGATGGGGAATTTGAATCTCTTCAATACGCCGTTTCTGAACTTGATCGTCCACATGATGGAGTCAGTACCTCTCATAGGAATGGTGCTGGACCCTAGCGGAACGAAGTCGGAATAACCCCTTACTTCGATGGCCTGCTGGGGGCAGATCTTTACGCAGTTAAAGCACTCCCAGCACTGCTCCGGCTCCTGATTGTACGCCTTCATTTTTTCTCTGTCGAGGGTCATCAGATCGTGAGGACAAATGTACTGGCATGCAGTCTTGTCCTGAGCCTTACAACCGTCACATTTTTCAGCGATTACAAAACTTGGCATTGTGAAACCTCCTTCTTTTGTTTTTGCAGCTTAAATTAAGCTATTGTTTAGCAAGTCCTGCAACTTTAAAAGTTGCCCAAAAAATTTATGATCAACACCCCCTTTCAATGTGTTATGCCTTTATTAAAGAGGGCAGCATATTTTATCATTCAGATCGTTTATGCATTCAGGTCTCGCCCTTGATTACCTTCCTAAGCCTCTTTAGGAAGACTCTGATAATATTTGATCAGGATCTCAGCCACTTCAGGACGAGAGAATTCCTTGGGAGGCGCTATACCTTCAGACAGCATCTGACGAACTTTCGTCCCGGAAAGCAGAACGAAGTCATCTTTCGTATGATCAGGCGCTTCGCACATCATCATGACCTTGCCCAGTTTCTTGGAGTATGCCGTGTGATCGGCCTTGAAGATCTCGATCTTCAGAGCTCCTGCAGGCACTTCGTCCTCGAAGATTTTCTGTGCATCAAACGGGCCATAGTGGTCGCCCACACCCGCATGGTCACGACCTACGATAAAGTGGGTAGCTCCCATGTTCTGACGGAATATGGCGTGCAGTACGCCCTCACGCGGTCCGGCATAAAGCATATCAAACCCGTAGCCGGTGACCATCGCGCTGTTTGGCGGGAAGTACAGTTCGACCATCTTGCGGATTGCGGCATCACGAACCGGGGCCGGGATATCACCCTTCTTCAGTTTGCCGAGAAGCATGTGGATGACCAGGCCGTCACATCCCAAACGATCCATTGCCATATGGCAAAGCTCTTCGTGTGCCAGGTGCATGGGGTTACGGGTCTGGAAAGCAACCACCTTCTTCCAGCCGCGCTCAGCGATCTCGTTGCGGATTTCGACCGCTGTACGGAACGTGTCGGGGAATTCATCCTGGAAGTAGGAGAAATTCAATACCCTGATAGGACCGGAAAGAATGACTTTCCCCTGGGCGTTGAACGCGTCCACGCCGGGATGCGCCTCATTCGGGCTGGGGCGGTAGACCTTTTCGGAAATCAGCTTCATGTCTGCGTCACTGAATTGTTCAACAGCGCTCACATTCATAATCGCAAGAACAGGATTGCCTGCAACATTCGGGTCCTTAAGCGCGATGCGGTCGCCTGCCTTGATTGAGCCGGCGTCCTTGACGAGGTTCAAGACCGGTACCGGCCAGAACAGGCCGGATGAAGTTTTCATATTGTTGGCAACGGACAAGGCATCTGCTTTGTTCATGTAGCCAGTTAAGGGGTTGAAGTACCCGCCGCCCAGCATAACTGCGTTAGCTGCGGTCGCTGAACTCACGATAATTGAGGCCAGTCCCTTGGCTTCTTTCTGCAGGGCATCATTTTCTGCAGAGTCATATACAAATAGCGGATTCAGTTTATCTGAACCATGGGGTTGAATCATCTGAAATTTCCTCCTTACGTTATTTATTATTTAAGATTCAAGAATCTTACAAACTTTATTGAAAATCTCGTCAACGCTTCCCATTCCTTCGACTGATTTCAATATCTTTTTCTTACCATAGTAATCGATCAGCGGGGCAGTGGATTTTTCATATACTTCGAGTCTGTTTTTTATTGTTTCCTCTTTATCATCAGCCCTCTGAAAAAGCTCTCCTCCGCATTTGTCGCAGGCGCCTTCTTTCTTGGGCGGACCAAAATGAATGTTGTACATCTGCTGACAGCCTTTGCATGTCCTTCTGCCTGTAAGTCTTTTCATCAGGATATCCATATCAACATCAACGACGAGGGCGGTATCAAGAGGAGCTTTCATATCAGCAAGGACTTTATCGAGGGCCTCGGCCTGCGGAGTAGTCCTCGGAAAACCGTCAAGTATATAACCCTTCTTGCAGTCATCCTTGGCAATTCTTTCTTTTACCAGTCCTATGACAACGGAATCAGGCACGAGTCCGCCTGAATCCATATATGATTTTGCTTCCTTTCCGAGGGGGGTACCGTCAGCTACGGCTTTCCTGAGGATATCACCAGTAGAAATCTGGGGGATACCGTATTTGTCAATGAGTTTCTTGGCCTGTGTTCCTTTACCGGCCCCGGGTGCTCCTAGCAAAACTAATCTCATGCGCATCTCCTTTTTACGTTATTTAAAGGATAAATTTTCTCTGTCTATGTTTGATGACAACACACCTGATATCAGTGCAGACTACGGTGGTATTATCCCGCTAATAAATAAATTCAATAAATACAAGAAGAAGGACTAATGAATTGATATGATATAAGTAGCTTTGATCGGAGTCAATATAAAAATTTAAATTAATTTATAATAATTGCTTATTTGAGCTCAAATAATTTTGAAAATTTATATATTGCGGGAAGTTATCCGGTCTTATCAATCATCTCACAGGTTACTGTCTTATATCTGTATTTAGGTATTAAATTAAATCCCATCGGACCGCGCGGATTATCATCCTAACTTATTAAAATCAAGATGTGTTTTGTATTTTTTCAATTCCGCACCCGTCATGAACGCTGCTGTATTGACCATTAATCCAATCGAATATTTTCTATTAAAATGTGATAAATCGGGAAGTTAACAGAGCTTATCCCGCCGCCCTACTCCACTATATCAAGCTTGATTCCGAGCTCTTTCAGCTGTTTCGGATCAACAGTGGATGGAGCGTTGCTGAGCGGGCAGACCGCTTTTTGGGTCTTTGGAAAGGCTATTACGTCCCTTATCGAGCCGGCCCCGGCCATGATCATGACCAGCCTGTCGAGTCCCAGCGCCAGCCCTCCGTGGGGAGGAGCGCCATATTCCAGGGCCTCAAGAAGAAAACCGAATTTCTCCCCCGCCTCTTCAGGGCCGATATTTAAAAGCTGGAACATCCGGTCCTGGACCTCTTTTTGATGAATACGTATACTGCCGCCTCCGATTTCATAGCCGTTTAATACAATGTCGTAAGCCTGTGCACGCAGACCGGAGACCGCGTCCGCAGGGGCGTTGCATGCAACGCCCCTACCATTAATTGTCATGAATTTATCAATATCCTCTTCCATGGGACTGGTGAAGGGATGGTGCATGGCCTCGAACCTCTTTTCATCCTCATTCCACTCAAACAGAGGGAAGTCCGTGATCCACGCGAACTTGTATACGCCTTCCTTAATAAGGTTCAGTCTTCTGCCCATTTCATTCCTGAGCCTCGAAAGACA
>JBFLYJ010000326.1:0-4172 GCA_040756635.1 Nitrospirota bacterium | reverse complement strand
ATCATTTTAAAGACCGCACCCTTCAGAGACGGATATTTATATTCCGAGTTTCTGATAATTACTTTGTTCATACTTGAATATGGTAACAAATAATGGAAATATGGGAGGTCAAGTCTGCAAACAGACGCGGCAATCGCACGGCACTTATTCTATAGAGAATTTAATCGGGATTTATATAGTTATCCAGGGGAAAGAGCGACGCCTGTTCCTTCAGCCCTTCCAGTCGTTTGGCGCCGACAAATCTCTTCATATAGTACGAATTAAAACTGTTGATAGTCACCTTTTTGGCATATGACGATGCGTGAAGAAAAAGATTATTGCCGAGGTAGATGCCCACATGGGAGGGAAATGGCGCATAAGTCTGGAAAAAGACAAGATCGCCGACAGAAAGGTCCTCCCTGTCCACTGACTGACCGACCTTAAACTGTTCCCGCGCGCTTCTTGGGAGGTCTATACCGATTAGATCAAATACCAGCTTTACATATCCCGAGCAGTCCGTTGCCTTAAATGAACTGGCGCCAAACTTATATGGTATCCCGATCGTCTTTTGAGCAACTGAAATCAGAAATTCTTTTATTCCCGAGTAGTCCGGCTCCGCTGACATAGATATTTCCTGAAGCTCTTTTACGTATTTTGCGGCCGACTCATCTTCTGCCGCTAGTACGACGGAATCCTGGGTCTCCGTAACTTCCGACCCTGCTGCAACTATAAGCACCTGTCCCAGTTTTAATTTCCTGGTCTTGAAATTGTTGAGTGTCTTTAAATCGGCAATGCTGATGGAGTGCTTTCTTGCAATACTCCAGAGGGAGTCCCCCTTTTTTACTTTGTAAGTTTTTGGTTCGGTTTTGGCTTTTGGCTTGGTAACATCATCTGCAGGGGGCGGCCCGATAAACGAATATTCCTCCGACTTAACAAGAGACGCTACCTTAATGGTAGTTTCAGCAGGGTTGTCTCCCGTAGGAATAGTGAGTTCCATGCCTGGCATTATTTTTTTTGTCTTGAGGTTATTGGCCTTTTTAATTTCTTCGATCCCGATCTGATATTTTTTAGATATCCTGTAAAGGTTGTCCCCTTTTTTCACGGTATACGATGGATTACCCCATGCAAGGGTGCCTGTCATTGTAAATAATAATGAAGCGGCCAATGTTAAGAAAATCCTCATCATGTGCATTCCTTTAGACATATGCTTAGTAATATATACAAACAGGTAAAGAATTATCAACTGCAAAATGAAGATGAAACCGGCCGGTCATCTAAATAAGCGGTATCTTTCAGCAAGTTATCAGAGACGCCTCATGTCTTTATAAGCGTTCATCAGCCCGTTCGTGGAAGAATCATGGGAAGTTACAGGGCGGTCATCGTCTAATTCCGGCAGTATTTTCTTGGCCAGCTGTTTACCGAGTTCAACTCCCCACTGGTCGAAACTGAAGATGTTCCATATTATTCCCTGTACAAATATCTTGTGTTCATACATCGCGATCAGGCTGCCGAGTGTTCTTGGGGTCAATTTCCTGAACATAATAGAGTTGGTCGGTTTGTTGCCGCCGAACACCTTGAAGGGGGCGAGTTTCTTTATTTCTTCTTCATTTTTCCCGGCGGACTTGAGCTCCGCAATCACCTCGTCTTCTGTCTTCCCAGCCATCAAAGCCTCTGTCTGGGCAAAGAAGTTAGACAAAAGAATCTTGTGGTGGTCGCCGACAGGATTGTGGCTTACCGCAGGCGCGAGGAAGTCGCAGGGGATGAGTTTCGTGCCCTGATGGATAAGCTGATAAAATGAGTGCTGGCCGTTGGTCCCGGGTTCCCCCCAAATGATCTGTCCTGTCTGGTAATCGACTCCCTTCCCATTGCGATCGACAGACTTGCCGTTGCTCTCCATGTATGCCTGCTGGAAATAAGCCGTGAACCTGTGCATGTACTGATCATAGGGTAATATAGCCTCTGTTTCGGCGTTGAAAAAATTTGTATACCAGATCCCTATCAGCGCGAGGACGACCGGAATGTTTTTAACATAGGCAGTTTCCCGGAAATGTCTGTCCATCGCGTGAGCGCCTTCAAGCATCGCGTAAAAATTATCGAAACCGATATAGCAGGCTATTGAAAGACCAATCGCCGACCAGAGAGAGTACCTACCTCCTACCCAGTCCCAGAACACGAACATATTGGCGGGATCAATTCCGAATTTTACGACTTCCTCCCTATTTGTCGACAGTGCAATAAAATGTTTCTTGATAAATTCATCGTCCCCTGCCGAGTCCAGAAACCATTTTCTGGCTGTATGGGCATTTGTCATCGTCTCCTGTGTCGTGAAGGTCTTTGACGCGACCATAAACAGGGTCGTTTCCGGAGATACCGCCTTTAAAGTTTCAGCAATATGGGTGCCGTCAATATTTGAGACAAAATGGACCCTGAGATCAGGCCTCGCATATGGCTTCAGCGCCTCCGTCACCATTACGGGTCCAAGGTCGGAACCGCCTATGCCGATGTTCACAATGTCCGTTATTGCCTGTCCCGAATATCCCTTCCAGTTCCCGGAACGGATTTTATTTGAAAAATCCTTCAGTTGGTCCAGAACAGCATTTACTTCAGGCATAACGTCTTTGCCGTCAACACACACAGGACTGCCGGAGCGGTTCCGCAATGCCGTATGAAGTACTGCCCGGTGTTCGGTCTCATTGATTTTATCTCCTGAGAACATCTTTTCGACGGCATCTCCGACATGCGTCTCTCTCGCCAGTTCCAGGAGCAGAGCCAGGGTTTCTTCGGTGATTATATTTTTTGAATAGTCCACCAGTATATCTTCAAAGCTGAGCGTGAACCTGCGGAACCTGTCAGGATCGTTTCTGAACATGTCACGCATGTGCGTGCCTTTCATGGCATCAGAATGTTTTTGAAGTTTCTCCCAGGCGGATGTATCCGATGGATTTATTTTCTCAAGCACGGTATCCTCCGTAAGTAAATTTATAACAGGGCATATGATGCAAAAAAAATTATTGAAATAATCTCCCCTCGCCCCTCTTTGCTAAAGAGAGGCAAGGTGGGATTTTATAATAATTGCAAGTACATTTTGCTATTTTACCCTGTTCCTGTCAACCCGAAAATGCAGGTGCAGTAAAAAATTAGTTAGTTGTCCGGATGAACAATGATCGCCTTTTTCAGTTCAAGCTTTTTTAGCAGGTCATCCCAGTCTTTTACACTGGTCGCGGTCTCTGTTTCTTCAAAGCTGTATCTATTCGCAATGTCCATCGCGTCAGAAATCACACCCGCGGAAGCAACGATTGCGTAAGGCAGTATCCCCTTTTCCTTTAAGCCGTCGAGAAATTCAGCCCCTTCCCATTTAAAAACAGGGGACACAGGAAAGCTGTTTTCCCTGATAACTTTTTCGGAGGCTTCGGTTCCTGCCATTGCAGTGATATAGAGAATACGGTAATTCCTGGAAAGTCTTTGCAGCGCCTTTGTGCTCTCCTCCGCAGGCTTGAAGGAAAACGGGAATTCCACGAAGACAGTTTCAATTTCAATCAATAATATCCTGTCGGTCTTTGCTGTCACCAGCAGAGTCGCTTCATCCTTATCAGCACCTGACTCGGCTTTCAGCGTGAAGGTCCCGGCAGATGAGGGGGTATAATTTAAAAACGCGTAGCCGTCGCCCCCGCTTAAATTTGAACCGAGAGAATTTCCGTCAGCATAAAATGTGACGAGCCTTCCCCCCTCGATAAAAAACCTCCCCTTTGTGACGGCATTTAATTTAACGGTTTTACCGACAGGGACAACATCATCATAGATTAAGACCTCTGCGGACGCCGGTGTGATGCATGAAACCAGGAGAATAAAAACGACAATGATAAAACTCATCTGTATTTAATGATATTGTAGTACATGTCCCTCTGAACCGGTATGAAACCGGCGCCTTTTACAGCATCAACTATACCGTCTACGGTGGTCCTGAACTTCACGCCGGCCGCGGCTACGACATTCTCTTCCAGCATGGTCGAACCGAAATCATTCGCGCCGAACCGCAGCGCGACCTGAGCCATCTTAAGCCCCTGTGTCACCCACGACGCCTGAACATTAGGGACATTGTCCAGATATATCCTTGAAAGCGCAAGTACACGGAGATAATCCACCGCAGTCGCAGCGGCGTATTGCAATACACCCCTGCTTAATTCCGTGTTCCC
>JBFLYJ010000325.1:0-4207 GCA_040756635.1 Nitrospirota bacterium | reverse complement strand
TCTGTTCGCCATGATCTTTCATAATACCTTTGATCAGGCGGCTCATTTCTCCTATGCCCGGGCCATACCGAATATCCCATCACCCTCACTTGTACAGGTCTACAAGTGGATTCTCTCCACCCTGATGATCCTGCCCCAGTCGATTCTTCTCGGGATGACGTTTCCGCTAATGAGCAGCGGGCTCATCCGCATCTCTCCTCAGCAGCCGGGAAGAACGCTTTCCCTGCTTTACTTCACAAACAGCATCGGCGCCGCGATCGGTGTGCTGGTGAGCGGCTTCATCCTTATTCGTGAATTCGGACTCCCCTGGACTATCAGAATGGCAGGCATGATGAATATCATCCTGTCCCTTTGCGTGTGGCTGCTTGTCAGAGGCCGGGATGTAGAAAACGCCGTTGTTGAAGATCAAAAGACCGCCTCGCAGCACCATACCAACAGAAAATGGTACGCCTTTCTGCTTGCCGCCTCATTGGTTACCGGAGCTGCTTCATTTATCTACGAGATCGGATGGATACGGATGCTGAACCTCGTCCTTGGAAGCTCGACCCATGCCTTTGAGCTTATGCTGAGCGCCTTTATCCTCGGTCTTGCTCTGGGTGCGCTCTGGATACAGCGCCGTATCGACCGCATCACCGACCCGGTCCGTTTCCTCTCCACGGTGCAGATATCGATGGGCATCCTTGCCCTCTCCACGCTGATTTTCTACGGCAGAACATTTAATGTGATGGAATGGATATTAAAGACCGTCAGTAGGACAGATTCAGGATATGTCACGTTCAACATTTCCATGAGCGCGATCGCCCTGGCGGTCATGCTCCCCGCGACCTTCTGCGCGGGAATGACCCTGCCGCTTATCACTTACATATTGATCAGAAAGGGGCATGGAGAGCGGAGCATCGGCGCCGTGTACGCTTCAAATACAGTAGGGGCGATTATCGGCGTCTTCATCGCCGTCCACTGGGGGATGCCTGTGCTGGGACTGAAGAATCTGATCACCGCAGGTGCGGCCCTTGATATGGCCCTCGGTCTGGCACTCCTGTGGAGCTTTTCGGAAAAGGCGGGCAGACGCACTCCTGCCGCAGTGACCGTCGGATGCATATGCGCGGCCGCTGCAGTGCTGTTTCTTGTGAGGTTCGATTCCTATAAAATGGCCTCCGGAGTATACCGGACAGGCAGACTGGTCACAGAGAAAGACAGCGATCTCGTGTTTCACCGGGACGGCAAGACAGCCACCGTAAGCGTATTCAGGTACCGCAACGGCGACGTGACGGTCAGCACAAACGGGAAGGTGGACGCGGGCATCAACATGAGTACTCTCACTGACGCCAAAACCTTCCCCGATGAATCCACGATGGTCCTGCTGGGTGTATTGCCGATGGTTTTTCATTCCCAGGCTTCCGAGGCAGCGGCGATCGGATTCGGCTCGGGACTTACCACCCATACACTGCTGGAGAATCCTCGGATCAAAAAGGTCGACACAGTCGAAATCGAGAAATACATGATAGAAGCGTCGCAGCATTTCAGACCGCGTGTCGAACGTGCCTACAGCGACCCGCGGGGCATGATTTATGTAGATGACGCAAAGACCTTTTTTTCGGGGCATCACAGGAAATACGATATCATCATATCCGAACCCTCCAATCCGTGGGTCAGCGGCGTCGCCGGGCTTTTCTCTGAAGAGTTTTACCGCCAAGTCAGTAATTATCTGCAAGACGACAGTATATTCGTCTAGTGGGTACAGCTCTACGAGATAGATACGGGACTCGTCATCTCGGTGTTGAAGGCAATCTCCTCGGTCTTCTCCGATTATGCCGCGTACGCGGCAAACGAATCCGATATGATCATCATCGCAAAAAAGACCGGTACATTACCACGACCGGATCGTGCCGTGATGGAAATCCCCGATATTACCCAACTGCTGAGGAGAATAAAGATCGAAAGCATGCAGGACCTGGAGATACGGAGGATTGGCGACAGGCGGTTTCTGAGAGAACTGCTCGCTGCATTCCCGGTCAGCGCGAATTCGGACTACTACCCTTTTCTCGATCAGAACGCCGCCCGCGCGAGGTTTCTCAGAGCCAACGCGCAGGACCTGCTGGACCCTTCCCATTTACTACTGCCTGCACTGGATTTATTGACCGACTCTGCAACACGGGAGACCACGAATATCACTCCTTCTGAAGTGTTCTACCCTTCAAGGTTCGCCTATGCATCTATGGCGCTTCGTGATCATTGCCTGAGCGGCGGATCTGACCGGGCAGTTGAAATTATTCCGCCTGCAATAATGATGAACATGATGAAATTCAAAGAGACTTTCTGTGAATGCCGTCCGGCAACGTCTGAAACCGAGCGTTATCTTCCCCTCATAAACTCATCCATCATGATAACGTCCTATCTGGCCCCGGGCGAGCTGAGCGCTGTATGGGACAAGGTAACATCCGTGCCGTGCTCATCCTCCCTTTCGGCAAGTGAGAAGAACTGGATCTCGCTCTTCAGGGCAACCGGTGAGCGGGACTCGGCGTCGATGGTGCGCCTGGCAAACACCCTATTGGAGACCGAGGTGCAGATGACCCGGTCCGCGGCGAGGTATCTTGTTGCCGCAGGTATGGCCGGATCACTGATGCAGGACGACCGGCAGGGGGCCCACAACTTATGGACTACATATCGTTCCGAATTATTTGACGCTGCAGGGCCGGACCTGTTATTTCAGCTCCTCGCAGCAAAGAGCACGAGCACGAATTGATTATCCGGTCCGGTTAATGATTTTTTATTTCCTGCGCTCCTACGTAAATGCAAGGACCTTCTCCAACCGATCAATGCCATTCATATAAAGGACCAGCGTATCTTCAGGAGACGCCTACTGCCCCTGCACCGTCATTTCTTATACGCCGGTGCCGTAGAGCGTGAAAAGATGCTGGTACAAGGACTTTTCTCCGGCTGATATGTAGACTATAATGACTTCTAGGATGAAAGGAGGGCCGGATTTGAACAGCGGGAACGTCCCTTACATTAATACTGCGATTGATGAAGAAACCAGGGGAATATTAAAAACCATAGGTCATGCCGATATCGTCATCGGTATCCCGAGTTACAACAACGCAAAGACAATAGGCAGGGTCATCAAGGCCGCCGAACTCGGTCTTGCAAAATATTTCCCCTCTTACCGCGGCCTGATATTAATATCCGAAGGAGGGGATGCTGAAGAGACCCAAAAGTCCGTAGACGTCCTCAGGGACAAAAGTTATTTCGAAAACGCATTCATTCCCAGACCCGCTACAGAAACCGCGATACTCGTCGTAAAATACTGCGGTCCGTCAGGTAAAGGCACTGCCGTTAAGGCCATTCTGGAGACAGGGAAGCTTCTCGGCTTCAAGGCCGGCTGCATGCTTGATGCTGACCTGAGAAGCATTTCTCCGGAGTGGGTCCAGATGCTTATCGCCCCGATAGCACTTAAGACTTTCGGGTTCGTGGCTCCTTACTACAGCCGTCATAAATACGACGGGACAATTACGAACATGATAGCTTATCCACTGACATGCGCCCTGTACGGAAGACGCGTACGCCAGCCCATAGGGGGAGACTTCGGGTTTTCTCCGGAGCTTGCCGGGAGTCTTCTTTCCAAGGACGTGTGGCAGTCAGACATCGCCAGGTTCGGCATAGACATTTGGATGACTACCACTGCGATATGTGAAAATTTCAAGATCTGTCAGTCATTTCTTGGCGCGAAACTTCATGATGAAAAGGATCCCGGCAAGGACCTCAGCCCTATGTTCAGACAGGTCGTCGGTACCATATTCAGCCTTATGACCGCGTACGATGAGAAATGGCTGCAGATAAAAGGCAGCCGCCCGACGGCCGTTTTCGGTTTTGAGGCAGAGGCCGCTCCCAAACCGATCGAAGTGGACGCCGAGAACCTGATATTGAAATTCAAAGAGGGCCTGCCTGCGTGCATGCCTGTCTGGGAAAAGGTGCTTGCTCAGGAAAATATTCAAAAGGTCCGTGAGATCGCCGGAATGGACCCCTCTCTTTTTGAGCTGCCCGCGGAGATCTGGGTCAAATCTCTATTCGACTTTGCCGTCGCTTTCAAAACCCTCCCGGGAGGACTGAGCACTGACGACATAATCGGCGCGCTGGTCCCGCTCTATTACGCAAAGACCGCGTCATTCGTACGGAAAGCCCGGAATCTTGATTCACATGAGGCAGAAGA
>JBFLYJ010000324.1:0-4220 GCA_040756635.1 Nitrospirota bacterium | reverse complement strand
AGGTAATTCCCGGCGCCGCGGATGACAATGTTCTCTGGTGGGCCCTTTCGCTCGGCGCATGTCTCGGTGGTAATGGGACGATGATCGGCGCCAGTGCGAATGTTGTTACTGTCGGAATTGCAGAGGCAGCAGGCCACAAGATCAGCTTCTTTGGGTTTATGAAGTATGCGTTCTTGTATATGATAATAAGCGTGGCTATCTGCCATGTCTGGCTGCTGATATTCTATTAGAAGGGTTCAAGGGGCCGAGGATTCAAGGAGTCAAGCGGATGTCTAAGCTCAGTATACGGAGGATTAAACTGCCCCGCGAAAAACTGCGCGGCACCGTCCTATCATTCCCCGACTTGATCGGGGAATCCAGAGGGCTTCGAGTAGTTCATTCTCATGGATTCCCGCCTTCGCGGGAATGACGACAATTTAAGGAGGAAATTACCATGAAACTGCAATGTCCTATTCCAAAGATACTGCTTCCTGTTGACGGAAGCAAGCACGCGAAGCGTGCCGTACAGTTTACGGGGTGCCTTGGGGCATCTATGGGGAAAAGCCTTTCGGCTATAACCCTGTTCCATATTACGACGGGCGGATATTTGAGCCGTCACATGGCCAATGTTGATTTCAGGACAAAGGTCATCGAAGAGTCCGATCTCTTTAAAAGGCTTAAACAAGAACACATTAACAAAGATATCATGCCGTTTCTGGATGAGGGCGAAAAGGTCCTGAAGAATTCAGGGATCGAGGCAACGATTGAAAAAGTGGTAGCGGATGGAGACCCGGCCAATGAGATTATCCGTACGGCTGATGAAGGAAATTTCTCGACTATCGTCATGGCAAGGAGGGGACTGTCGGAGCTCAGGGGATTTTTTCTCGGCAGCGTTACGAACAAGGTCATTCACGCCGCGACCGGACAGACCGTTTATATCGTGGGCAGCAAGATCCATAAAGACAAGGCATGCCCCATCCCGAAGATTCTCATTCCTGTCGATGGGTCATCATATTCAATGAAAGGGGTGGAACATGCTGTGTGCCTCACGGCCCCTTTTAAAGACTCGATGGGCGGAATCACACTGTTAAGGGTTATTAATGTTGCGCTCTATACGGCCCGGCTGAAAGGAGGGACGGACCCTGAAGTAGAGGCAAATCAAATACTCGATGACGCCAAAGCGGTATTTCTCAATGCAGGTTTTTCCCGAGATCTTGTTAATACAAAGGTTGTGATAGGGAATCCCGCAGAGGAGATTCTCAAGGAGGGGGATCAGGGAGAGTATAATTTGATTGTCATGGGCCGGAAAGGGCGGACAGCCCTCAAAGACCTCATGATAGGCGGGGTCAGCTCGACTGTTCTTCAGCGCTGCCGGAACCAGACTGTTGCTCTTGTGAGCAGCAAATGATTTCGGAAATATCAATCTTGGCTTGCGGCTTAGTTTCTTACTTGACAAACAATTATTGATTAACTCAGCTCTTGTGGAAATGCACGCTTCTGGATTCCCCGGTCAAGCCGGGGAATGACGGAAAGGGATTGTACCTATGAACTCCTTAGTAATTGTAATATTCAATGAAAGATAATACACGTATTCTACTTACTAATGATATATCAACATGATATATTTGACAAACAACTATTGATTTATTAAAATCTTTCTGTTTTTTATTTTTCTGTTGAAGGAGAGACAAGGTGCTAAAATATATCATCACCTTTCTCATATTCTTTCTACTCTGGATGACATGGTCCGGCCTTTTCGATGCGTGGCATCTTTCCCTCGGCGTTATATCCTGCATCATTGTAACCTATATTTCCCATGATCTCCTGTTCGAGCGTGAGAAGTTTCAGAAGAAGGATATAACAGAGACTATAAGGTTCATGAAATATATACCCTGGCTTTTATACCAGATTGTACTTGCCAATGTTCACGTGGCAAAGGTGGCCTTACATCCAAAGATGAAGGACCTTATTGATCCCCATATCATAAAATTTGAAACTAAGCTAAAAAGAGATCTGGCCCTTGTGACATTTGCAAATTCCATTACCCTCACGCCCGGCACCATCACCATACTTATCAGAGACGGGTGCTATTTTGTGCACGCATTGGATATGAAGGTTGCGGGAGACCTCCCGGGGGAGATGGAAGAAAGGGTTGCACATATATTTCCGGAGGATTGAGATGGATACGTTTTTTTTGACCATCAGTCTGATATTGAGTTTCCTTGCGTTGATCTGCCTCTATCGTGCCATATTTGGTCCGACAGTAGTGGACAGGGTAATTGGTGTTGGTGTTGTCGGAACCAAGACGTTAATTATCCTTCTCCTTATAGGATTTCTTTATAAGAGAATGGACATGTTTGTAGATATATCTTTAGTGTATGCCATCCTGAACTTTATCGGCGTCCTTATTTTTTCAAAATATTTTGTAAGAAAAGGGGTTTTGTAAATGTCCCTGTTAACAGTTTCCGATATCATCGTGATGGCGTTCATTTCGGTTGGGGTCTTTTTCCTTGCCGCTGGAACCATCGGGTTCTTACGGTTTCCCGACTTTTACACAAGGATGCACGCAACCGGAAAATGTGACACCTTAGGGATATTTCTATCGTGCACCGGCATAGCCCTTTATACCCTGCATGACGGATTATCTCTGGCAAATATACTGGTGAGTTTGAAGATAATGTTTATCGCTGTCTTTTGGTCTTTAGGAGGTCCTACCGCAACCCACGCCCTTTTGAAATCGGCATTCAAGGCCGGAATTTTGCCCTGGACAAAGGATGGGAGGTCGGTTATTGAGTGGCCGCCGAAATAAGGAGGAAATGACATGATATGGCAACTTGACCTTATACTTCTCACCCTCGTTGTCATTTGCGCGGCGGCTGCTATAGCTGTCAGAGACCTTTTCAGCGCTGCCGTCCTCTTCGGCGCCTTCAGCTTCTTAATGTGTTTGTTATGGACCGAGATGGGCGCGGTTGATGTGGCATTTACAGAGGCGGCGGTAGGGGCAGGCGTGAGCACAGCTTTCTTTATTGCAGCCATATATCAAACAACAAGGAGGACAAAGGATTGAAACTTCTTGCTCTTATTACGACACTTATAACAGGCGCCCTGCTTATCTATGCCACTGTAGATTTCCCAGATTGGGGTGATCCCAATTCGCCGGCCAGTCTCCACGTCTCACCGCGATATATCGAGAAGACGATAGAAGAGACAGCCATACCCAATATGGTCACCTCGCTGCTTGCCGATTACAGAGGGTATGACACCAACTTTGAAGAGACGGTAATATTAACAGCCGGAGTTTCGGCCATTATGCTTTTGAGGCGGCCACGCAAGTGATAGTACTTCTGGAAGATATTATTGTCAAAACCGTCTGCAGAATACTCGTTCCGCTTATACAGTTGTTCGGGCTTTATGTCATTGCACATGGACATGGCAGCCCGGGCGGAGGGTTTCAGGGCGGCTGTATTCTGGCCGCAAGCTTCGTTCTGATTTTGGTGGTTTTCGATCTCGCAGAGGCAAAGAAACGGCTTTCCGAAAAGCTGAATAATTTTTATAACAGCTTCGGCGTATTTTTATACGCGTGGACGGGCTGGATGTGCCTGCTCTTGGGTGGTAATTATCTTGATTACGGGAAACTGAGCAGAATCCTGCCGGTGGATCCTGTTCACGCGAGATACTACGGCGTGTTCGCTGTTGAAGTCGGCGTAGGCATTACGGTCATGGCAATCATGGTCTCTCTTTTTCTCGATCTCATAACAGGAGGAAAACATGAGGAGGAATCTGAAAAATGATTGAATATATCATAGCCAAATACAATTATTGGATTTACGTATTACTCATGATGATAGGATTCTACGCAATAATCGGCAAGCGCAATCTCGTAAAGAAACTCCTGGGTCTGAATGTATTTCAATGGGCGATAATCCTCTTCTACGTCTCAACAGGCACTAAAAAAGGAGGAGCAACAATCCCTATTGTTCTGGGCGCACACGGGCAATATGAGCCTTCGCAAGCCGTTCAATTCCTGAATCCCCTGCCCCATTGTCTTATGCTTACAGCCATCGTAGTGGGCGTCAGTACCACCGGAGTGGCCCTTGCACTGATAATCATGATTTACAGAAGGTACCATACCTTGGAAGAAGACGAAATCTTAGAGCTATTAGAGACCTCAAGAAAATGATCTCTGACCAGTTTCCAGCCCTGATTATAGTTTTTCCTTTAGTAACCGCCTTTTTTATCAA
>JBFLYJ010000323.1:0-4237 GCA_040756635.1 Nitrospirota bacterium | reverse complement strand
ATAGATACGCGCTGATAATTTTCATAGTGGCCTCCATAACAGATATACTCGACGGCTTTATCGCGAGGGTGACAAAACAGATAACCGATTTCGGCAAAATCCTCGACCCTGTCGCGGACAAATTTTTTTTGGTAACATCATTTATACTAATGAGCAGTATAGGATTGATCCCGAAGTGGCTGGCCATTATAGTTATCAGTAAGGACCTGATAGTGGTCACCGGTTCCGTCATCCTTTATTTTGTAACCCATAAACTGAATATAGAACCGAGTATATTAGGCAAGGCATCCAGCGCCAGCCAGTTCTTCCTTGTAGGACTCGTCCTTTTATACTATAATTTGCCGGAAGTGATTAATGTTACCCCGGTATTTTATATTGTGGCTGCGTTTACGTCTCTTGCAGGAATACATTATGTTTACAAGGGCCTGAAAATCGCCAACAGCAGTCACCAGTAGTTGTTTGTAAAAATAATTTTATTATGAATTCAGTCATAAGCAACATAACCGAAGGTTCCATCGCTCACGAAACAGGCCTTGAAAAAGGGGACATACTGCTTACCCTTAACGGCTGTCCTGTAAGGGATGTTATAGACTATATGTTTTATTCCAGAGACGATGTCCTTGAGATCGAAATTCAGCGCGGTAAAAAAACGCACTCGTTCAGGACCAGGAAAAAAGAGGGGGTCCCTCTGGGCATAGAGTTGAAATCTTTCAGGACAAAGAGCTGCAGAAACAATTGCGTGTTCTGTTTTGTCAACCAGCTCCCCAAAAACATGAGAAAGACGCTGTACCTGAAAGACGATGATTACCGCATGTCTTTTCTCTTCGGAAATTATATAACCCTTACGAATTTGTCAACAGACGACAGGAAACGGATTATCGAACAGAAGCTCAGTCCTTTATACATATCCGTCCATACGACAAATGACGACGTCAGGCGGAAAATGCTCGGCAATCCGAAAGCGCCGGCTATTCTGAAGGAGCTGCAGGATTTCACTTCAAACAAAATCAGGCTCCATGTACAGATCGTTTTATGCCCCGGATTAAATGACGGTGAAGAGCTTTCTACTACCATTAAGGACCTCCAGAAATTTTATCCTTACGTGGCATCCATCGCGGTTGTGCCGGTGGGCCTTACCCGTTACAGAAAAGGCAGTGTAAGGCCGGTAGAGAAAAACGACGCATTGAAAGTCATCGAAGAGGTCAAGAAGGTAAGGCAGCGATGCAAGAGGCGTCACGGCGACCCTGTCGTGCACCTGGCTGACGAGTTTTATATCAAGGCGGATATGCCGTTCCCGCCCGTCAAGGATTATGGTGATCTTCCGCAGATAGAAAACGGGGTCGGCCTGGTCCCGGTTTTCCAGCATTGCGCGAAGAAACTGAAAATGCCGAAGAAAATCGAACCCGTGAAGGCGGCTGTCATAACAGGGGCATCGTTCTTCCCGTACCTCGAAGAATTTGCCAAAAAGTTAAATGCCGTCGAGGGCCTGAGTCTCGATGTCTTTAAGGTCGAAAATACTTTCTTCGGTCCGTCCGTCACCGTCACGGGACTCCTCACAGGGAAGGACATTTTAAAAACAATTGTGGGCAAGACAAAGGCCGATTGCCTGCTGGTACCGAATGTGACTCTAAGAGAAGGCTCAGACGTGTTTCTGGACAATGTCACGCTGAAAGATATAGAAGAAAGCCTGGGGATGAGTGTCAAGGCAATCGAACCGTCGCCTGAAGGACTTTTACGAGGAATAATGAATGGATGTAAACGGGAAAACTAGGATCGCGGGCATCTTCGGATTTCCCATTGAGCACACGCTTTCTCCTTTAATGCATAACGCTGCGTTCAAGGCGCTCGGTCTTGATATCTGCTATGTCCCGTTTAAGGTTCATCCCGAAGCCTTGCCTGACGCGATCAGGGCCGTCCGCAGCTTAAATATGGTCGGAGTGAATACTACTATTCCCCATAAAGAAAATGTGATACCCCTTCTGGATAAAGTCCACGAGGAAGCATCATTCATAGGTGCGGTCAACACTGTCACAAATACAGACGGCCTTCTGACCGGCTATAATACTGACGGGAGAGGATTTCTGAGTTCCCTGACGGAAGAAGGCATATTCATCGATGGGAAAAATGTCCTGATAATCGGAGCCGGGGGCGCGTCAAGGGCTGTCAGCTATTATATGAGTGAAAAGGCATCATCGCTCTCTCTTTTTGACACTGACACAGCCAAGGCCCGGAAACTTGTAAATGACTTAAAAATGATACGCAGCAATGTCAGTTTGCTGAACGATATAAAGGATGCGTCACAGCCGGACATCATTATAAATGCAACCCCTCTCGGCCTTAAACCCGATGACCCTCTTCCGTATAATCCTGATTTAATCACGTCCAATATGGCTGTATGCGACCTGGTTTATAAAAAGACCGGGCTACTGAAAGAGGCTGAACTCAGGGGCGCAAAGATTATCGACGGGTCAGGTATGCTGCTGTGGCAGGGGGTCCTCGCATTTGAACTCTGGACCGGGATAAAACCTCCTGTTGAAATTATGCGCGACCTGCTGCTCTCAAAAATAAGGGACGTTTAGCATATCAGTTCAAGGTTCCTTATTAATCAGGCTGTTACCTCGATTGACCTCAATATGACCATCATATTCCCGGAAAATGTATAAGATCATAACTGTCCGGATGAATTTAATTAGAGCAAGTCCGGACATACATGCTTAATCATATTTATGACGCAATATGATTTCAGAATTTGCTTTGATGGCTTAGTGACATTGTTCAACAGGCTGACTGCAGGCATGATACAGTATTTGAGCGGATTTTTTGCCGGTAGTGAATACAGGAGGTCTGAACAGGCAAAAGCCTCGGAGTCCCGCAGGATGCGGGACGAGAATGAGCCGAAAATACTGTAGCATGCCTGCGTTGGATATTTATGCATTCACCAAGGTATTGCCATAAATATTTATTAAGCACGCATGTCCACTTCAAATATTTAACCGTCCACGCATGGTATGACATATTAATTATCTGTCGGTGCAGGCCCATGAACAAAAAAAAAGGGTGCTGATCAATTTGAGGGGAATGGTTTAAGTTTATGTGGGCTCTCGTTTTAGGCGGGAAAACTTATAACCAAAGATCAGCACCCATTTTTTTTAAGAGGATGCTGACCTTTTGAGGGGACATGGTTCAAGTTTATGTGGGCTCTCGTTTTAGGCGGGAAAACTTATAACCAAGGGTCAGCATCCTATTTCCTGTTTATGTATTTTTAATTATACGCTAATCTTTTCCTCCCGGAAAAATCGTTTTTTATCCTTAAAGTAACAGAGAATCATCATCTCAAAGTCCAGAACTTCAATCTGCAAATTCTATCGATAATGATTCTAGAGATTATCTTACCACTTTTAATTTCCTTAAGGCAACCCCCTAGTTAAATTTATTTCGCTAGTCTTTTGCCTAATATCTATATCGGCTATTTCCATGAGATCTTTAGCGGGTCATCATGAATATTTTACTTAATAATATTAGAAGCTGCCAGTCAGGGGTACTACAGCAATAAATAATGTTTTGTGTTTGATTTAAAGCAATTACCTCTCATATGGAATAATTTAAAAAAGGATGCTGACCAAGTTTAGGGGACATGGCTGAAGTAAAGGTTGGGCTCTTAGCGTAGGCAGGGATAAACCCTTTACTCAGTGGTCAGCATCCTTTTCTTGTATGTTCTCCAATATATTTTCCAATATTGTAATTCCGAATCATATGATATAGATCATCCCTTCAGACATTAATGGTGGGTTGCTGCTGATATAGTTCTGTTAAATATGCGCTGGAACATTATCAGCCGGCAAATTCTGGATATGAAGAAAAACAATTAAAAGATCATGAGCGTACTACATCAGCCGGACTATAAAACATCTTCTATTCCCGGATAATCAGCATTAAAGAATATTATACGGATGTCAGTCCTTCGCGAATTGCATACTTGGTCAGTTCAGCGACATTACGGATATTCAATTTGCCCATAACCTGTCTGCGATGGGATTCCACGGTCTTTGCACTTACATGAAGATCGGTCGCAATCTGTTTTGTTGATTTACCTTCAGATATCAGCTGAAGCACTTCACGTTCCCTTTCAGTCAGCAGAGAAAAGGCCTTCCTGCTTGACGGTGTCGTCTGGTTAACGAGGCTTTCCACAACGAGACTGGCTATCTGGGGGTTGATATAGGTCTTTCCCTGCATTACT
>JBFLYJ010000322.1:0-4253 GCA_040756635.1 Nitrospirota bacterium | reverse complement strand
TCTTGTAAAGATCTGCCGACGTGATGATTCAGCTAGTAGTGTGTACTCTTGCTGAATGTCCTTCAGTCAATTGACAGAGATTTGATTACAGTTTCTTGAGGCGTCGTATTGCCTTTAAAGAAATTCCTATACTGGGGATTTCTGTCTTTTACCGTCAGGCAGGCAAAGAGAGCAAACGGATGAAGGGGGGTGGTCGGATAAGACTATAATCGTAAAAACCAACATACAAGCTCGTTTCAAATTTTGTTGTAAAAAATAAAAAACAAAACAACAGTGAGGAGAAAGTCAAATGAAAAAATTTATAGTACTCGTAATGGCAATAGCTGTAATTATGACCGCAGGAAATGCGCTGGCAGCAACAACCAATGGGACTTTTGACGTGACGGCAAGTGTTGCGGCAGCCTGCTCTATCAGCGCTTCCCCGGACATAGCCTTTGGCGCTTACGACCCGACTGGCGGCGACGTTTCCGCGAGTGGAACACTTCAATTCAGCTGTACGAAAAACACCTCTTACGACATCACTATCGATGCGACAAGACAGATGACCGGCGGGACCTATTCAGATACCCTCTCTTATGAGGTCTATTACGAAGGAGCGCACACAAACGCATGGGCGTCTTCAACGGGTAACGCAAACGGCCAGGGTACCACATCAAGCAATGCGACCCAGTCGAAAACTGTCTACGGTTTGATCGCAGGAGGACAGGACGTTTCTGTGGATTCCTATAGTCAGACCATCGGCATTCACATTAATTTTTAGTTAAATCATTCGGGAATAAAAGGGGGCCATGCTCCCTTTTATTCCTCTAACCCTGATTGTTCATGAATGAAGGCAGGACAAGTTTTCTGAATGAACCTTAACGTTGCATAAATCAGGTAAGCGGCCTCGCCGCAAAACCTTTACAATGCGATCGGTTATCGGGAGTAAACTTTGAATGCAGGACTTAACATCCGGTGAAATCCGGAAAAACACCATTTATGCTTTCATGGGTTTCTCCAAGGCATCGCAGGTAAAGCTTTTCCGTCAAGTCCGCCTGCCTGGTATCAACAATTTAACGCAACCGAAAGGTCAATAAAGCGGGCTAAATGGGGGGACTCTCCCCGGCAATTAACATTAAGAAAGGGCATAAACTTCCCATGGGAAAAGACATCAGTCGTTTTGTATCGTCAACCTGTTTAAGCGTGCTATTATTTCTTCTGCTCGCAGCAGACTGTTTTCCGGCCAATTTTTCAGTAAGTCCGATCAGGGTCTTTTTTGACGGGACCAGAAAGACAAACATACTCACGGTAAAAAACACCTCCGACAGGCCGGTCTCTCTGGAGATAAAGACGGTCTTATGGGAGCATGACCAGGAGTACTCACCCACGGGTGATATTATTTTTTTCCCGAAGATGCTGACTATGGCTGCGGGCGAAGAAAAAATAATAAGAATAGGTCATAAAACTCCCCCCGGACCCGAAGAGAGAACCTACAGGATGTTCATCAGTGAAATTCCTGTATCACGCAGTGAAGAAGGCACCACGCTGCAGGTAGTCATGAATCTTGGGGTCCCGATATTCATACAGCCGGTCAACTCTGTCCCTGAAGGTAAGATCGAGAACGTGTCATTATCAAACGGGCGGCTGAACATAGGACTTCAAAACAGCGGCAATGTCCATTTTATGATTAAGTCCATCAGGGTCTCAGGGAAAGATGACGCGGAATCGGAAGTATTCAATGCTGAAACTGCCGGATGGTATCTCCTTGCGGGAAATTCAAAAGAATACACTCTTGATGTCGGGAAAGAGGCCTGTCTGAAAATTAATAACATCCGGGTAAGTGTCGAGACGGACAGGTTCACAATAGAAAAGGACGCAGCCGTAACCGATGAGATGTGCCTGCCTTAGCATCATATTTTCTATGATTATGTTCCAGCTCCTTCATACCGGTACGGTCTTTGCCGCGGATTTGATTGTACTTAAGATGGTGTTAAACGGAGAGGACAAGGGAGAGTTCTTCATGGTCCTTTCCGATGACAACGACATCTGGATAAAAAAAGACGACCTCGGCCGTACCGAACTCCTGGAGGGGCTCGGCAGCGACACTTTTTTTGACGGGGAGATATACGTCCCTCTAAGTTCTATCTCCGGGCTATTGTTCCGGATCTATCAGGACGAAGCGGCCCTGGATATCACGGCGCCGCCTCATCTGTTCAAAAAGCAGTATGTAGACGCGTCAGTAGACAGATCCCATGAGTTGGGGTCTGCAGATGCGACTTCCGGATTTCTGAATTATTACGGAGGCTACAGCCGCTTCGATGAATTTGAAATTTTCAACTTCTCAGGTGAAATGGGCATTGGCACAGGCAACTATCTGGCCAGATCAACCTTTTCTTATTCACGCAGTGAGGAAACCGTGAAGGCTGCAAGGCTGATATCAGACCTTACTATTACTGACAGTAAAAACCTCCGTACTATCACTGCAGGCGATGTGACCGCGTCCTCAGGTCCCTTCGGGTCATGCAAATTGCTCGGCGGACTGAAGATATCCAGGAATTATGCTCTTTCCCCGTATCTTATTAAATACCCCTCCCTTAATTTGAGCGGCACTGCCGAATCGCCTTCAGAAGTGGAAGTCTATTTAAACGACACGCTGGCCAGAAGGGAAACCCTGTCCCCCGGGGAGTTCGAGTTTAATGACCTGCCCCCTACCGGAGGTGCCGGAACTGCCAGGATAGTCATCCGTGATATTTACGGCAGGGAACGTGCTGTGTCGACCCCATACTACATTAGCGACCGCCTGCTAAAAAAAGGTCTCCATGAATACAGTTACAGCCTGGGTTTTATAAGGGAAAATTTCGGCACGAAAAATTTCGACTACGGGAGAGCGGCATTCCTCGGATATCATGATTTTGGTCTGTCGGACAATTTCAGGGCCGGTCTTTCATCAGAGGCGTCTAAAGCGCTCATCAACATAGGTCTGCGCGGTTCAGCCCTTGTACCCAAAGGCGGGGTTGTAAGCGCCGCTGTCTCCTGCAGCAGAAACATGGGGACATCCGGGGCAAACTGGTCCGCCGGATATGCTTACGTTTCGAGAAATTTCAATTTAAATGTATCGCTTCAGTCCGCCTCAAGGGGATATTCAAGTGTATCGATGAAGCCGTCCGATGACAAGGCGAAGTTAATGGTCAGCAATTCCGTCGGATTCGGCTGGGACAGGGCCGGTTTTATTACGGCGGCGTACACATACTTCGACACATATGCGGCAGGTACGACATCCATCACGGCCGTTTCATACAATAAAGCCCTCTCTAACGACACATCATTTTTTTTAAACGCTATTCAGGTCAGGGACGTTGAAACAAAACAGGAGATAACGCTCGGTCTGCGTGTCTATCTGGGCCAAAGGACTTCAGGCGCTGTCAGCTACAGCGGCGGCAAGGGGTCAGATATAAAGAGGGCCGAAATACAAAAAAGCCCTCCTACCGGGACAGGATTCGGATACAGGGCCGGCGTCGAAAACACGCGCAGCCGCAATAATGCCGAAGGTCATTTAAGTTACCAGAACAGATACGGGATGTATAAAGCGGAATTAAGTGACAGGCCGGGAGGCAGCGGATACAGAATATCTTATGCGGGCGGAATGGGATTTATAGGGGAATCGGTCTTTTTCGGCAGACCTGTTACAGACAGCTTCGCAAAGGTCAAAGTCGGAGACATCGAGGGTGTACGTGTGTATTCCTATAATAATGAAATCGGGAAAACAGACAGCCACGGTGAGGTCATCATTCCCGATCTCCAGTCTTTCAATGAAAACAGGATCGACATAGAGCCCGACGACGTTCCGATAACCTATTCCATCAGATCATTGACCCGGCACATCACTCCAGCGTTCAGGAGCGGATCGGTTGTGGAATTTGATGTCGACAAAATGCGGGCGGTCTCAGGCACTGTTTATATTATGGATGAAAAAGGGGTGGAGGCACCCGTTCAGTATACAATTATGCGTATTGAGACTGAGGGCAAAATCATTGAGGGGATGGTGGGAAGCGATGGGGGCTTTTATATCGAGGACCTGCCCCCGGGCGGATATCGCGCGAAGATCACATTTAAAGAAAAGACCTGCATTGCTGATATATCCGTACCCGAGAGTGAAGACACGGTAAAGGATTTAGGGAAAGTCGCATGCGAGGCCGTACAATGAAGACCGGCCTGAAGCCTCTGTTTATCATCTTACTGGCGGTCCTGAGTTGTTCAGGCATAGCGCGGGCGGC
>JBFLYJ010000321.1:0-4254 GCA_040756635.1 Nitrospirota bacterium | reverse complement strand
CAAAAGAAAAGAAAAAACTGCCGTTTAATCTGAACGTCGAAAACTTGATAAAGTACGGCCTGCTCATATTATTTGCGGGACTGCTTGATGTTGCTGTGGTCCTCGGCAA
This sequence comes from Nitrospirota bacterium, assembly GCA_040756635.1. Classification (GTDB taxonomy): domain Bacteria; phylum Nitrospirota; class Thermodesulfovibrionia; order UBA6902; family UBA6902; genus UBA6902. The sequence goes on along the minus strand of JBFLYJ010000321.1, from coordinate 4,145 downwards.
AGAGATTTCTCTCGAACTGGTGACCGGTGTTTTCTTTATAGTCGCATTGCTCCTTGTTATTATGTACAAGGATTTTATCCGGTATAAACCGGAAATAAAGAAAAATTACAAGATGCTTGTCCTGATAGGGACCCTGCTTGCGGGCAACCTTCTGATCGGACGTCTCTTCTTTTTTATCCTGCAGGGATTCACATTTTGGGTCGGCACGGTCGATCCGGTTTACGTTGCTTATGCCGTTCCCCTCGCCGCGGGACCGATGCTTGTTGCACTTCTGCTGGATATTCATACGTCGATTGTATTTACGGTTTTGACAGGCCTTATTTCCGGGCTGTGGCTGGGTAATCCGTTTTATTCGATCTTCGTATTCGCGGCAGGGCTTACAGGCTCATTCGGAGTCATCAGCTGCAGGAAACGCTCTTCAATATGGAAGGCCGGTCTGGCCGTGAGCCTGGTCTGTGTATTTACTTCGCTTATCATAACCCTTGCCAGAGGGGAGCTTTTGTCCATTACGCCGCTTGTGACCACAAGTTCCGCCTTCCTTAACGGGATTATTGTTGTCACGATGGTTTCCGCCCTTCTGCCTCTTTTTGAATACATCTTTAAATTGACCACCAATATAAGTCTGCTTGAACTTCTTGATCTGAACCAGCCTCTTATGCGGGAACTGCTTGTTGAGGCGCCCGGTACGTATCATCACAGCATCATAGTCGGGAATCTGGCCGAGGCCGCTGCTGAAGCCGTAGGCGTCAATCCCCTGCTTGCCCGGGTGAGCGCATATTATCATGATATCGGAAAAATAAAGATGCCGGAATACTTCATAGAAAATCAGATAGCCTCCGTAAGCAAGCACGACAACCTGGCCCCACGTATGAGCAGCCTGATTTTACTTTCTCATGTCAAAGAAGGGGTCGAGCTCGCGAAAAAACATAATCTCCCGCCGATGATAGTTGACATAATCCAGCAGCATCACGGCACGTCCATACAGACCTTTTTTTATCAGAAGGCAAAGGAACAGCAGGACAACATCACCTTGCTCAGGGAAGAGGATTTCAGATATCCGGGCCCGAAACCGCAGACGCGCGTAGCCGCGCTCGTGTTGATGGCCGACGCTGTCGAGGCCGCCTCACGTGTTCTTACGGACACGTCCCCCGCGAGAGTGTCCCTCCTGGTGGACAGGATAATCAACCATTGTATTATCGACGGTCAGTTTGATAACTGCGAACTGACGCTTAAGGACCTGCGAGAGATTAAGACCCATTTCGTGTATCTCCTGACGAGCATGTACCACAAACGCATCAATTATCCGGGCTTTGATTTGAACAATGAAAATATTGATAAGAAACCTGCAAAGGCATCGGCCCCTCGATAAATCAAAGATAACAAAAGCCGTCCTTCGCATCCTTCCCCTTGCAGACCCTTCCGTGCATAACGGGACTGAATTAAGCATTTTATTTGTCGGAGACAAAAGGATGACGAAGCTGAATACGGCATACCGGGGCATCAGGAAAAGCACGGACGTGCTTTCCTTCGAGGCCGGGATTCCTTTACAGAAGGGGCTGGACAATAATATACTTGGCGATATCGTTATTAATGTGCCGAGGGCGGAAGCACAGGCCGGGGAATACGGGACCGGATTTTATGATGAGATCCTTCGCCTGCTGATTCACGGCACGCTGCATCTTCTGGGGTACGATCACGAGAAGTCCCAATACGGGGCCCGTAAAATGAGAAGAAAAGAACAGGAGATAATGGATGCCGTTAAGAAAATGGATAATCAGCGCTAACCACGCCATTGAGGGGATATTGCATGCCGCCAAGACCCAGCGGCATATGCGTTATCACCTATACGCGGCAATGCTTCTGCTGATCGTCAGCTTTGGACTCGGGGTAAGCGGTACTGAATTTGTTGTCCTGGTGACTTTGGCGGTTTTGGTGATTTCAGTTGAGATGCTTAATACCGCTATTGAAATCATTACGGACATCCTGTTCAGGGAATACGACCAGCGGGCAAAAATAATCAAGGACACCGCTGCCGGCGCCGTGCTTGTGACCGCTCTGGGCGCCATCGTGATCGGATACGTCATCCTGCTTGAGCCGGTCCGGAAATACTTCAACAGCGGCCTGTCTATCGCTAAACATACGGGATCGGACGTGGCCGTTGTCTCTCTTCTGGCGGTGCTTATTCTGGTAGTTATTACAAAGGCTTTTTTCGGAAAAGGAGAACCGCTCAGGGGGGGCATGCCGAGCGGTCATGCGGCGGTGGCGTTTTCGATCTGGATGTCTGTTACCATGACGAGCGAGAGCCTTATCCCGTCTTTGCTGGTATTTATCATGGCGGTCCTTATCGCCCAAAGCAGGGTCGCCGTCGGCATACACAGGCCTGTCGAGGTCATTCTGGGCGCGCTTCTGGGCATTACCGTGACCTTTTTGTTGTTTAAAATATTTGTATGAATACCCTGAATGACAAGCTTAGAAAGTTTGACCCCGCTGTCGACAAAAGGATTCTTGTCGCGCTTTCCGGGCTGATGTGGAGCGGGGTGGGTGTCATGCTTTGCAGACTTGCCGTCAGGTGGCTGTCAGAACCCGCGGCAGTCGGGCGTATCTGGTATGGATTTGCCGGTATATTTCTCGCCCTAATGATCCATCACTTCGGGTTCCTTAAACTTGTTAACCGTAATATTGAGCGTATAAGCGCCAAAAAAGGCAAAGTATGCATATTCGGCTTTCAACCATGGAAGAGTTATTTAATAATAGCAGTGATGATAGCAATGGGGACAACGCTGAGACATTCCAACCTGCCCAGGCCGTATCTGGCCATAATTTATGTCGGTTTTGGGGGCGCGATGTTCCTGTCGAGTATTCGTTATTTCAGGATCTTCTTCAGACTTATTAAGGTTAAATAATTTGCCCCTGTTACTGATAAAGTTAATTTTTTACTAAAAAAAAACCGATAATACTGGGAAAGATCAATTTGTTATAAGGACGGCGATGAAGAAGGTACCTGGCGGTCCATCCGTGGAAAAGATTATAAATGGGAATGCACTCATGCAGTCTCTTTTAAACAGCACGCCGGATTTTATTTTTTTCAAGGATCTGAACTGCAAATATGTTGTTGTCAGCGATTCATACGCTGCCCAGTTCAAAAGCACTCCCCAGCAGATGACAGACAAAACTGACTATGACTTCCTCCCAGGGGAAATGGCCGATCAATTGTTTATTGAGGAAAAAAAGATAATAGCATCAGGGGAAGCGGTCACGGATAAGGTGGAGAAAAGGACATGTCCCGGCGGATCGGACATGTGGCTGTCTGTCACCAGGGTGCCGTGGAAGAATGATACCGGAGAGACCATCGGCATTATCGGTGTTTGCAGGGAAATCACCGAAAGGGCTGAAAGGGAGAAACATATACTGGATATGCTCAGTATCGCGACGCATGATATGCGGGGCCCGCTGATTTCGATCGGCAGCATGATAAAACTTCTGATCCGCGGGACTTTCGGCTCCATTGATGAAAGCGTCAAAGTCACTCTGCTGGACATATCCGCCAGAATAGGCCGCCTTGAAAAATTGATGGGCGAATATCTCTGCAAGTCATCCCTGATGAACGTAAAGACCCCTGACAAGGAGGTCCTGGACCTCAGGCAGGACATCATCGACCCTATCCTTGAGGAATTCATGATAGAAATAGAAGAGAGCAATATCAAAATAGACAACCGTCTCGGAGCCATCCCGGGCAACAAGGTAATAATACAGGCTAACGCCAAATGGATAAGGATCGTCTACAGAAACCTTATCCGTAACGCGATTAAATATGCCGCGTCAGGACAGATCGCCTTCGGGTTTGAAGACAAGGGCGACCATTACCAGCTTAATGTTTACAACAGCGGACCGCCTGTCCCGGCGGAACGCGGGGCAAGCATCTTTGAAAGATTTGAGAGCAGTGACAGTACAGGACTCGGGTTAGCGATCTGCCGTAATCTGATCCAGAAGCACGGCGGAAACATGTGGTACGAGAACACCTGGGACAATCATCCCAATTTTATCTTCACCATCCCGAAATAATTTAGCCCTAAATTCCCCGTTGTGCAGCGAAGATCATCGCCGGCCCGATTATATCTTCTCCATCTCCTGCGTCCTGATCCAGC
>JBFLYJ010000320.1:0-4257 GCA_040756635.1 Nitrospirota bacterium | reverse complement strand
GCTGGGCAAGCCCGAACCTCTCGGAATGCACGATGAGCATAAGAGAAGCATTGGGCACATCTATGCCGACTTCAATGACTGTTGTCGCCACCAGCATGTTAATGGCCCCGGACTTGAACATGGCCATGACGCTCTCCCTTTCATCATGATGCATTTTACCATGAACGAGCCCGATCCTGATGTGCGGGAATATTTTTTTCAATGCCTCCGCCCCGTCAATGGCGGACTTCAGATCAAGTTTTTCGGATTCCTCTATCAGCGGGTATACAATGTACACCTGCCTCCCCATGGACAGCTCCTCACGGATCAGAGAATATATTCTGTCCTTTTGCGACGGGAAATATATTTTTGTAACTATGGGCTTTCGACCGGCAGGCAGCTCATCAATGACCGCTATGTCAAGGTCCCCGTAAAGCGTCATCGCCAGTGTCCTCGGTATGGGAGTTGCCGTCATTATCAGGATGTCCGGATTAAGCCCTTTGCGTCTCAAAGCTGCGCGCTGGACCACCCCGAAGCGGTGCTGTTCGTCTATTATCGCAAGGCCTAGTTTTTTAAAACGCACCGTCTCCTGTATCAGCGCGTGGGTCCCGACCACTATCTGGGCCCCTCCTTCCGATATATCGTCCACCGGTTTTTCTTTTATGCCTGAAGTCAGCAGCACGACCCTCAGACCCAGCGCCTCGACCATCTTGTGTATATTGATAAAATGCTGTTCGGCAAGCAGTTCCGTAGGAGCCATCAGACATGCCTGATAACCGTTTTCAACCGCTATAAGCATCGACACAAGGGCCACCACGGTTTTTCCGCACCCCACGTCACCATGCACGAGCCTGTTCATCTGTAACGGCCTCTGCATATCCGCCTTTATCTCGGCAAGCACCCTTTTCTGCGCGTTTGTAAGCTCAAAGGGAAGCCCCTTCAAAAACCTGTTTACCAGTCCGTCGCTGACGCTGAAGCTGATGCCTTTTTCCCGGGTCTCCCTTTTTTTAAGAATGGCCAGTCCGAGCTCCAGCAGAAAAAACTCATCAAATACGAGCCGTCTGTGAGCAGGGCTCGAGCTCCTGTTCAGTGCGTTGACATCAACGAATTCTTCGGGGAAATGTGCCTCTCTTACCGCCCAGGCAAGGGGCCTCAAACCGTTTCTTCTGAGGACCTCCTCAGGCAGATAGTCTTCCAGAATATCAGGGCATGTCTTAATGATGCTGAACATCAGGGTCCTGATCTGTTTCGGGGAGAGACCTTCCGTGGCCTTGTATACCGGGACTATCCTGGAGGTATGTATCAGGGAATCTTCATTTCCGAAAAACTCGAAGTCGGGGTTTTCCATCTCGGTTCCGAGGCTTGTGTAAGGATTGCCTTTCACGGTCCCGCTTAAAATAACTTTCTGGCCTTTCCGGAAATATTTTTTCAGGTACGGCTGGTTGAACCATCTGGCCTTCAGAAAGCCCGTATCATCTCCGGCCGAAAGCTCGAATATCTTCATTCTCTTCCTGGGGGTGGTGATGATTTCGGCGGAGACCACCTCGCACAGGACAGTCTCATGGTTTCCGTACTGCAGGCTGCTTATCTTCCTGAGGTCCTTACGGTCTTCATACCGCCAGGGGAAATAAAAGAGTACGTCCTGAAGGGTTTCGATACCGAGTCGTTTCAGAAGTTTGGCCCGTGCAGGGCCGACCCCTTTTATGTACTGAACAGGAGTGCTCCCTGATATCTGCGGACTGAGATCAGATGCGCCAGTCCGGGTGAGGTCTTTACTGTTCTTCATCCTCAGAGGCGTTGTCCTCCCGATGCTGGGTCGTGTCCTCTTCGTTCATCCGGCGTTCTTCGTTAAGCTCACCAAGCTGGTTCTCGATCTCTCCCTTTCTCATCTTGCTGTATTCCGACTCGCTTATGATGTCAATGTCCCATCCGGTGAGCTTCATTGCCAGTCTCACGTTCTGGCCCTTTTTGCCGATGGCTATCGAGAGCTGCTGGTCGTTGACAACGACCATAGCGGTTTTTTCCTCTTCGTTTATGCCGATGCTCTCTACGGAGGCAGGACTTAATGCCTTTGCTATAAGCACACGGGGATCCTCCGTCCAGGGTATTATGTCGATTCTTTCCCCTCTTAATTCACGGACTATTGACTGCACACGTGTACCCTTCATGCCCACGCAGGCCCCTACAGGGTCAACCATGGGATTTTTGGAATATACTGTCAGTTTGGTCCTGTCGCCTGCTTCCCTTACAATGTCTTTTATGACCACAAGTCCCTCATAAATCTCGGGGATCTCCATCTTGAAAAGCTCCGCCACAAAACTCGGATGGGTCCTTGAAAGCATGATCGCCGGCCCCCTGGGGGTAACTTTTACATCTTCTATATAGGTCCTGATGGTTTCCCCCCTCTTGAGACTCTCGGTAGGGAGCGTCGCTTTTATCGGCAGGGTGGCTTCAGCCCTTCCGAGCGCAACAAAGTAACAGCCTTTTTCCTTGCGTATTATCACCCCGCTTACGATCTGCCCTGCCTTGTCCTTGTATTCCTCGAATATCGCCTCTTTTTCAGCTTCCCTTACACGCTGAAAGAGGACCTGCTTGGCTGTCTGGGCGGCTATCCTCCCGAAATCATCAAGCGGTATGGGAGAGGCGATGGTATCGTCCACGGACTTTGAAGGATCTATTTTCTTGGCGTCCTTCAGGGATATTTCACTCATAGGGTCATCGACCTTTTTCACTATTTTCTTATCAGCGGTAGCAATAATTTCCCCTGAATCCGTATCAATACTTACATTTATTTCAGCTTCAAGTCCATATTTCTTTCTCACGGCAGATAAAAGGGCAGACTCCAGGGTCGCAAGGATGGACTCCTTGGGAATGCCCCTTTCTTTGCTCATCTGTTCGATAATATGTATAAGCTCTCGGTTCATTATGTCATACCTCCACTTCCAGTCTTGCCTTCGAAATATTTTTGTACTCTATCGTGACCCGTCTGTCCTGAGGCAATAGAAGCTCTATGCCGCTGTCTCCGGTTGCGGCGATTTTTCCTATAAAAAAAGATTCCTTCTCCACCGGCTGTATTGTAACGACCCTGGCGCTCCTTCCTGTAAAACGCGTAAAGTCTTTCGGCCCCTTAAGAGGCCTGTCAAGTCCGGGAGAAGAGACTTCCAGGACATATGAACAGGGGATGGGGTCTTCCACGTCGAGTATCGCCTCTACCTCGCGGCTTGCACGCTCACAATCGTCGATGGTGACTCCGCCTTCCCTGTCGATAAATACCCTCAAAAGGGCCTTGCCCCTCATTTTGCTGAGCTCGATATCATCAAGCTCAAGATCGAGGGCGTTTATGACCGGCACGATAATGTCCATTACCTTTTCCCTTATTATGTCAAGTTCCAATTTTCCCATATAAAACAAAAGAGTGGGAAGGCCCACTCTATATTCACTACATCTCGCGGTGTGAAAAAACTAAAGAAAGAATAGCACTTTCCCACCAAAAAAACAAGGGGCGGACAGGGAACAGCATGCTAAGTGAATAACCTTATTAAGTTCGGCTGATGAACAGGTCAGCATCCCAGTTGTTCACGTAACCCCTTTAAAGTTATGAGAAATATTCATGCAAGGTGATCTATAAGCCGCCTGACAGCCCGGTCCCATCCGGAGGGCCCTATGCCTTCAGCCATTACAAGACCGGGGACACTGATTCTCCCGTCATAAGTCCCGTCTCGTTTTCTGACGATCACTGGATAATCCACACAGCCTAGCATCGGCAAGTCGTTGGGACTGTCACCTACAGCAATCGTAACTATATTCCCGTACCGCTTTCTGTAAAGATCGGTCAGTATAGATACTGCTCTGCCCTTGTCGCTGTTACCGAGGATGTGAAAGAACTGTCCATAAGTATAATTAAGACCCATTTCATGGACCCGCTGAATGAGTCTTTCCGTTTCCGCTGCGCTGCCTTTGAACAGGACAGGTTCGTCATAATCCCGGTCCTTGGCCATCCCCGCTTCCTCGTGGGACAATCCGGTAACAGCCGCAACTTCCTTGATCGTCATGTCCCCGAACCCTTTTAAATCAATGCCTTCCTGACGAAGCTGCAACAATGCCTTTCTCAAATCTTCATATTCCGTGCCCAGAATGATTGCTTTATAACCCTCTTTATCTTCAGTCCTGAGTCCTGTATCCTCAAGACTGAATTTGAAATAGTCCTTTGGCACGTATATTCCCCCGCCGTTTTCAGATATGAACGGATCGAGATTATCAAGTTTCTTTCTGTAATGT
>JBFLYJ010000032.1:0-14776 GCA_040756635.1 Nitrospirota bacterium | reverse complement strand
CGAGTGTGGAGGCCAGACCGGCCACAGTTGGGGCGTGTCAGGTGCGGGCGCAGTGGTCGATATTGTTAGTGCCTATGACAGCGCGCATAAATTTCATCATAACGTAATTGCTCTCGTTTGTTGACCTGGCGCAGCCAATACCTACAATGGAGTCGGGGCCGTGCTGCTGTTTGATCTCCATGAGTCTCCCGGCGGTATAGTCCAGCGCCTCATCCCAGCTGACCTCCTCAAGGACACCGTTCTTTCTTATAAGCGGGGTCTTCAGACGTTCAGGTGAATGAACAAAATCATATCCGAACCTTCCCTTTATGCAAAGTGATCCGTTGTTAGGCTCCGCGTCTTCGACGCCGGTGACCCTGATTATTTCATTGTCTTTTACATGAAGATACATCTGACAACCGACCCCGCAATAGGGACAGGTTGTTTTGGTCCTGCTCGTTTCCCAGGCCCTCCCCTTGCCTGCCGCCTTTTTCTCGGTCAATGCGCCTGTCGGACAAAGCTGGACGCACTCACCGCAAGCAACGCATGAGGACCGCCCCATCGGCTTGTCGGTATCACAGACAACCGTCATTCTGCTGCCGCGATGACCCATATCAAGCACTTCGTTGACCACGATACTGTTGCAGCCTGCAATGCATCGGTAGCACTGGATGCACTTGTTCATGTCTCTTATAATCATGGGGCTTGAGGAATCGAACGGCATGCCTTTTTCTACAACCGGAAACGTGGACTTTTCTATCCCCAAATGGTATGCGGCATCCTGCAATTCGCATGCGCCTGTTGCCTCGCACGACATACAGTTGTGCCTTCCGTTTGAAAGATACAGCTCAATGATCATCTTCCTGGTCTCGATGATCCGTTCTGTATTTGTCAGGACCGACATCCCCTCCTGCGCCTGAATTGAACATGAGACCTGTAATCCGGGCAGCCCCTTGATTTCTACAACGCACATTCTGCATTTGCCCGCCTGCCTGGTCCTCGGATGATAGCAGAGGGTAGGAATATAGATCCCGTTCTGGCGGGCCGCATTAAGGACCGAACTCCCGTCAGCGGCCTGAATTTTTTTACCGTTTATCTGCAGCGATATGATATTCATGAGAATTTATAGATATAAGTTTATACCGGATTCTGCTCGTGATCAAGAGAATATTTAATACTTCAACACAAGTGCGGGACTCGGCACGCTGTGCCGCTGCGTATTATTAAATGGTTTTAAATATCAGGGGTCGATCTTCAATTTCCTGAAATACGCGATGGTCTCTTTAAGACCGTCTTCAAGATTGACTTTCGGTTTCCACTTCAGGGCCTTTTTGGCCAAATTGATATTCGGCTGCCTCTGTGTGGGATCGTCATGCGGTAATGTCTTGAATACAATTTTAGATTTTGATTTGGTAAGCTCTATTACTTTATGGGCGAGTTCAAGAATAGTAAATTCCGTAGGATTACCCAGATTCACAGGTCCCGTAAAGTCGTCAGGCGTACCCATGAGCCTGACAAATCCTTCTATCATGTCGTCAACATAGCAGAAGCTTCTGGTCTGCTGGCCTTTCCCGTAGACAGTTATAGGCTGCCCCCGCAATGCCTGCATAATAAAATTGCTTACAACACGGCCGTCATCCGGGTGCATCCTCGGACCGTATGTATTGAATATCCTGGCAACCTTTATTCTGAGTTTGTGCTGGCGCTTGTAGTCAAAAAAAAGTGTCTCCGCGCAACGTTTCCCTTCATCGTAGCAGGAACGGTAGCCGACAGGATTTACGTTGCCCCAGTAAGATTCAGGCTGCGGATGGATCTTTGGATCACCATATACTTCAGATGTGGAGGCCTGCATTATCTTGGCCTTTACCCTCTTTGCAAGCCCCAGCATATTTATAGCACCATGAACTGATGTCTTGGTAGTCTGAACGGGATCAAACTGGTAATGGATCGGTGAGGCGGGACAGGCCAGATTGTAAATCTCATCGACCTCCACGTACAGGGAAAAACAGACATCGTGACGAAGCACTTCAAAGTAGGGATGCTGGATAAAATTCACTATATTGGATCTGCGGCCCGTGTAGAAATTATCGACACACAGCACTTCATGTCCTTCATTCAGCAGTCTTTCACACAGATGTGAACCTAAAAAACCTGCGCCGCCGGTAATCAGTATTCTTTTCATGGGGTCCTTTCTTTTATGAATATGAAGTATTGTAACATAACGGTTTTTCAGTTGACTTTATTTTTCCATAATTAATATAATGGCCTAATTCCCCGCATTGATAATAATACTATATTTTTAGGAGGTGTATCTTCATGAAGAGACTCGCAGTATTATTTTTTCTGTCGGCGGCCTTGATACTATCGTTATTCGTCTCTGTATCATGCACCAGACGTGAATCCGGCTCGATCAAGGTTGGGGTTGCGGGGGCGCACAGCGGCGACCTTGCGTCATACGGACTGCCGACGGTAAAGGCGGCGGAACTCGTTGTGAAGGATATTAATGCAAAAGGCGGCGTACTCGGCAGAAAGGTGGAGCTTCTGGTGGAGGATGATGTCTGCAAGCCGGAAGTGGCCACAAACACGGCAACCAAACTCATCTCTCAGAGCGTCAATGTAGTACTCGGCCATATCTGCAGCGGCGCCACAAAGGCCGCGCTCGGTATTTACAAAGAGTCGAAAATAATAACCATGTCTCCCTCGGCTACAAATCCTCCCTTGACTCAGAGCGGGGATTATCCGAACTTTTTCCGCACCATAGCATCGGATGATGCGCAGGCTAAAATTGATGTCGACTTTGCCCTCGATGTACTGAAGCTGAAAAAGATAGCTGTACTGCATGACAAGGGTGATTACGGCAAGGGCTTTGCGGAGTTCGCCAAGGACTTCCTGGACAAATCAGGAAGGGCCGAGGTGGTTTTATTTGAAGGGATTACACCGGGAGCGGTTGATTATTCAGCAGTCATTCAAAAGATAAAGAACTCAGGGGCTGAGGCCGTGATTTACGGCGGCTATCATCCAGAGGCGTCCAAACTCATCATGCTCATGCGCAAGAAAAAAATGGACACAATTCTCATATCGGATGACGGGGTCAAGGATGACACTTTTATTAAAGTCGCCGGTGAATACGCCGAAGGCGTATATGCCAGCGGACCGAAAGACGTTTCACAGAATCCTCTGGCAATAGCAGCCACTGAGGCTCACAAGAAGGTATATGGCTCAGACCCGGGGGCGTTTTTCTTAAATGCCTATGCCGCAACTCAGGCACTTCTAAACGCGATAGAGAAGGCGGGCTCCACGGACTATCACGCGGTTTCCAATGCCTTGAGGACTGAATATGTCGATACCCCACTCGGAAAAATAAAGTTCGATGAGCGCGGCGACGCGATCGGCGTAGGGTTTTCCGTGTTTCAGGTAAAGAACGGCGAGTATGTTGAGGTGAAGTAGTTCATAAATAAAGCTCGGAAGGGTGCGCGAGACATGCCCTTCCCGTTCGTTTTCCGTCTTGTCTTTATCAGTTATAAATAAATTGAAGCTTTTTCTTTATTAGGATGCAGTTTGCATATCTGAGGATGTCATTACAGAATATAACTTCTTCTGCTTGTCTCAATATCATTCTTGCCTTATAATACAGTCTGATTTTCATAAGAACCCATCTCAAAATAGGTTCTGACGACAAGGCGTCATTCCTGCAAGCGAAACGCGTCAGGAATCCTTCTGAAAACAGAGAAAGATTCCGGATACCCAAACATCGGGCACAGGCAAGCCGGAATGACAACCTTTAAGGTATTTTCGGAGCAATGACAGCAAAGCTGCTGTAAGAGTTTCAGAATCCTATGCGTTAACAGACAGGATTTTTAAATGGAATATTTTATCCAGCTGTTTCTTGGCGGTCTGACAAGAGGAAGTATTTATGCGCTGATCGCGCTAGGTTATACAATGGTTTACGGCATTATCGAGCTTATCAATTTCGCTCATGGAGAAATATACATGATCGGCGCCTTTACCGCCCTCATCGCGGCAAGTGTCCTGACCCTTTATGGCTTTAACGAAATTTCCATCCTGGTTCTCGCTTCGATCATCGCGGTGATTTATTCGTCAGCGTACGGCTTTACCATAGAGAAGATCGCCTATAAGCCCCTGCGCCGCGCGCCGCGCCTTTCGCCCCTGATAAGCGCCATCGGCATGTCGATCTTTCTTCAGAACTATGTGCTCCTGGCACAGACTTCGGACTTCCTCCCGTTCCCTGCCCTGATACCCGATTTCGCCTTTATGAAGCCGTACGAACATATTTTCAGCTCAACGGAGCTGATGATCTTTCTGACGACCGCGGTCGTCATGATAATATTGACCCTGGTCATAAAGTTTACAAAGGTCGGTAAGGCGATGCGCGCTACGGCACAGGACAGAAAAATGGCCATGCTGGTCGGAGTGGATGTAAACCGGATAATATCGTTTACATTTGTTATTGGTTCGGCGCTGGCCGCGATCGGCGGCGTTCTCATCGCGTCTCATATCGGGCAGATTAATTTCTATATCGGTTTTATCGCAGGGATCAAGGCATTCACGGCCGCGGTACTCGGAGGCATAGGGAGCATTCCCGGAGCGGTGCTTGGAGGCTTCGTCCTCGGCTGGACCGAGAGTTTCGCCACTGGTTATGTATCAAGCGACTATGAAGATGTCTTTGCGTTTGCACTTCTGGTACTGATACTTATTTTCAGACCGGCTGGTATTTTAGGGAAGTCTAAGGCGCAGAAGGTTTAAAATGGGATCATCAGCAAATACAGAGTCAGTCAAAGTTAGTCATGATTATAAAAATCCCTCCTCGCCTCCCTTTGCTAAAGGGAGGGATTATTCCCCTCTTTGTTAAAGGGGGGAAGGGGAGATTTTCCGAATATGTTTTTTTATTAATGATCCTTATTAGTAAGAATAGACAATTAAGAGAATGCAAAAACTCTCTGAAATAAAAAAGTCACTTCTAGTGTCACTCTGGTTCATGTTTCTGACCTTTCCTGTCATGGTCGTCCGGGTCAATCCTATTGAGAAGCTGGTTGAATGGAGATGGCATAATATGGCCTTTGTAGGTCTGGGGAGTTTTGTCCTCTCTTTTTTGTGGCGGTATATGATAAGTCGCAGGGAAGCGGACGTGAAAAGGACCGGGCCCGAAGAAAAAACACCTGTCATACAGAGGATACGTGAAGACCGGAGACTGTTTATACCCTTATTCGCTGCGATTTCCGCATTTGTTGTCTTTTTCCCTTTTGTCTTTTCTTCCTATCAGGTGAATATCATGACTACGGCCCTCATGTACGTCGTTCTCGGTCTGGGCCTGAATATAGTTGTCGGTCTCGCGGGCCTTCTTGATCTCGGGTACGTTGCATTCTATGCCGTAGGGGCCTACACGTATGGTCTGCTTAATCATCACTTCGGAATCGGCTTCTGGGCGGTGCTGCCCGCAGGGGCCTTTATGGGTGCCTTTTTCGGTATACTTCTCGGTTTTCCGGTGCTGCGCTTACGGGGAGACTACCTCGCTATTGTGACCCTCGGTTTCGGGGAGATCATAAGACTTGTGCTGGAAAACTGGAATGACTTTTCTTTTGGTCCGAGCGGAATAGCCAACATCGAAAGACCGTCTTTTTTCGGGGTCCAGATGCCGCTTCAGAGCGCGACTGTTTATATTTATTTTCTGATGATCGGACTTGCGCTGTTTACGGTTTTCGTGGTCAACAGGCTCCAGAATTCAAGGATAGGCAGGGCATGGGTCGCGCTCAGAGAGGATGAGATAGCTTGCCAGGCCATGGGTATAGACAAGACAAAGACCAAGCTGTCCGCCTTCGCGCTCGGTGCGACATGGGCCGGAATGATGGGGGTGTTCTTCGCTGCCAAGACAACATTTATTAATCCTGCAAGTTTCACTTTTCTGGAGTCGGCCATAATTCTTTCCATTGTCGTACTCGGTGGAATGGGATCGATTATTGGGGTCATAACAGGGGCTTTTGTGCTCATTCTCCTTCCTGAATATCTGAGAGCATTTTCAGACTACAGGATGCTGCTGTTCGGTGCAATTCTGGTCGTCATGATGGTCTTTCGTCCTCAGGGCATCATCAGCAGTGCAAGACGGACGTACAAATTTGAAGGCATAAGCATCGGCGGAGAGCGGAATAAATGAAACCCGTCCTGGAGATAAGAAAGCTGAGCATGGATTTCGGCGGTCTGCGCGCTATCGATCATCTGGACCTTCAGATCGGAGAACGTGAGATCCTTGCCCTTATAGGCCCTAACGGAGCCGGCAAGACAACCCTGTTTAACTGTATAACCGGCTTATATGCTCCTTCTGAAGGCAGTATGCTCATTGCGCCGCCGGGGAGAAGACCGGAAAGTATTAATGGACTAAAACCCAATATCGTCACGAGAAAAGGTATAACGCGCACGTTTCAGAATATTCGTCTTTTTCCGAATATGACGGTCCTAGAAAATGTCATGATAGGCCGCCACTGCCGCACCCGAACTCGTATTGCCGGAGCGATTTTCAGAGACAAAGCAGCGGTCAGAGAAGAAAAGTCGACTGTGGAATACAGCTATAATGTCCTGGAAAAAATAGGTATAGCCCAATACGTAAACGAATTCGCATGCAACCTCCCGTACGGCGTGCAGAGGCTCCTTGAAATAGCCCGCGCCCTTGCCACCGAACCATTTCTCCTTCTGCTGGATGAACCGGCGGCCGGTATGAACCCGCATGAAACGAGTGAACTGGACGCGATGATCACCAAAATACGTGATGAAGAAAATATATCCATCCTGCTGATAGAGCACGATATGAGGCTCGTGATGAGTATATCTGACCGTGTAGCGGTCATGGACTACGGAGAAAAAATTGCTGAGGGTACCCCTGAAGAAATAAGGAACAATCCCGTGGTAATAAAGGCGTATCTCGGGGAGGAATTCGTTGCTTAAGCTTGTCGGCGTTAGGACGTATTATGGAAATATAGAAGTACTGAAAGGAATCAGCCTTGAGGTCTCCGAGGGTGAAATAATAACTCTTATCGGATCCAACGGTGCCGGGAAGAGCACTACGCTTATGTCGATATCAGGTATTACACCTCCGGCTTCAGGGGAAATCATTTTTTCAGGGCAGCCCATTCAGAATATGGGCCCGGACAAGATAGTTTCGCTCGGTATATCACAGGTACCGGAAGGCCGCCATATTTTTCCGCAATTGTCAGTAATGGAGAACCTTCATATGGGGGCATATTTGCGGACTGATAAAAGCGGCGTAGCTGAAGACATTGAATATGTATTAGACCTTTTCCCCATTCTCACCGAGAGACGGCATCAGGCGGGAGGGACATTGAGCGGCGGTGAACAGCAGATGCTTGCAATATCCCGGGCGCTCATGGCCAGACCCCGGCTGTTATTGCTGGACGAACCGTCACTGGGACTCGCTCCGAAAGTAGTGAGGCTGATATTCGACATCATCAGGAAAATAAACGTGGAGAGCAGGACAACGATTTTTCTCGTCGAACAGAACGCCAATCATGCGCTTCACGTAGCGCACAGGGGTTATGTCATGGAAAACGGCAGGATCGTTCTGGAAGATGATGCGGACAGACTTCTCTCAAATGAGGCTGTAAAAAAGGCCTATCTTGGCCTGTAAACAACACCGGAAAATCATCAATCGGATTTCCCGCCCTGTTTTTCAAAATCCTTCACAATGATATCTATACGCTCCGCAATATAATTACCCAGTTTTTCGATTTCTTCTTCCTTCATTCTTTTAATGCCTTCAGAGAGTTCGGAAATTGTATTGTCGTCCATTTCAATAGTCCTGTTTATCATGAATGAATCTACGTCGCTGTCTTCGAGAAGAAGCCCGCATGCTCCGACAGCTCCCAGAAAGTTGCCGTTTACAAATATCGGTACGACCAGTTTCAACAGGCCGGCGTCACATTCACCAACAACAGCCTTCCTGCGTTCCTTTGCCATACCGGCTATGTTCATGTGCGCCACCGCGCATATAAAACTCTGCCCCCTGTCATCGGCCTTAATGGATGGACAGAGCCGATTTACCCACTCTTTGTAATCGGTTATTCTTATACCGCTTACATTAAATACATTTGATGCAAGACCGGACCTGTTGAAAATATCTTTTTCGAGTTCAAGCCATTTCTCAACAGGCAATAAATCGACAAGTTCCATATTCAACTCCTCCCAGATGAAAAATATTATCCTCCTGAATAATAAATTATACAGACCGGGAGAAACAATATAAATCTCTTACACGTTTATTTCCCCGGATAAAGTGTATATCAAATCACAACCCTGCTCGCATTATCTTGAAATATTCAATGGTTACAATGAGAATTATCACGCAATGCACACCCGGGAATAACGCAATTCTTGGCTATCAAAATTAAAAGATTGAAATTCACTGCACTTGCAAATCAATTTTACAGGCATTGTTTTTGCTCTATGAATATTCAGGAAAAGGAGGTAGTAAAATGCAAAAACTGAATTGCTGGGAAATAAAAAAGTGCGGCAGGGAACCGGGAGGAGTAAAGACCGGGCTGGGTGTCTGTCCGGCTGCCTCTGATACGTCTGCCAATGGTTTAAACAATGGCAAGAACGGCGGCCGTCTGTGCTGGGCGATTGCCGGGACTTTCTGCGGAGGCAAGGTACAGGGTGATTTCGCCATGAAGCAGGTCTCCTGCATGTCCTGCGAAGTATTCAAGCAGATCAAACATGAAGAAGGGACCGAGAACTTCAAGCTGATGAAAGCCAGGCAGACATACCAGGCATCAACACGATAGATCTTTGGCAGGGCAGCATCGTCAGGTGAAAGGTTAAGATCGTTTATATGACCTTTTCTCTTTTATCCTATTCATCCCTTTCTTTCATACGCGGTGCTGGTACGCAGCAGAGTAATATATTCCCTCCGGGTTGTCCGAATTTCACTCTCCTTATTGCAAATAGTTAATTTAGAGATTAGACTTATTATGAGGAGTAGCTTCAATTTTATGAGAGAGTGGTTATAACCGAGAATGTTGAATAAATTAAAATTTCTGGGGAATATTTACGCTTACAAATTACGCATCCTGCTCGGACTGAAAAGGTCCAACATTATGTCCGTCATCAATGCTTATTACAGGGAAGAATTTCTGAAACTCAGGAAAGAAGACATCGCTGTTATTCTCCCTCATTGCCTTATAGACAATAAATGCCCCGCTAAATTTTCCAAGATAGACGGAGTATTATGCAATAAATGCAAACTCTGCGGTTGCGGTAAAATATTTGAATCCGCCGAGAAAAAGGGTTACCAGTTTTATATTACTCCCAGTGTCGGTTTTACAAAAAGGCTTGTTCAGCGGAAAAAGATAAAAGGTGTCATAGGGATCGCCTGCGACTATGAAATAGACAGGGGCATACATTCCGAAAAAATCACTGACCTTGGGATCAGGATCAACGGGACGAGTGTAAAAACACAGGGTATTCGTCTTCATCTGTATGACTGCATCAACAACAGCGTTGACTGGGACAAAATCGAAGAAATTATGTAGCCCGATGCCAGATCAATGTAAGCTCCTGAAAGCTGAGATCAGGCGTCTCAGGAAGATAATTTCCGGACTCTCCCCGTCCCTGGGAATCATGCTGAAGCGGCGGGGGTTCACTATCTACAGAAAAGAACCTGCTGACGACCTTATAGTGCCGAACAAAAAATATGCCGTACCCTTTTATAACAAGCTGAAGAAATACTCCTTCCGTCTTTTTCTCCGTGAAGTAATCAAACACCAGGACTCTTTCACCATTGAAAAAGTCGCCAGGTATGCGACAAAAGAGGTGTCCGCCGGGTACATAGATTTTCTTCAGAAGGCCGGCATCATCGAAACCGCGGGGAAAATTTATCGCCTTAAAAAGCGGCCTATCAGGAGTTTCGGAAAGACACTGGAATGGTTTGTAGCAAGTTTAATCAGGAATGATTTTCACGCAGAAGCGACCTGGGGTGTCAAATTCAAGAGGCCGAAGGTGGGAGGCGATTATGATTTGATAGCAAAACTGGATTCATCACTGCTTTATATGGAAATAAAGTCTTCGCCTCCCAAAGGTATTTATGACAAGGAAATAAAGTTCTTCCTGGACCGGGCAGCGGATCTCTCACCTGATATATCGGTCTTTTTCGTTGATACCGAACTGAGGATGAAAGACAAGATCATACCCATGTTCGAAGATGAACTCCTCAGACGATATAATAAAATTGTGAGAGCAGAACGCATTCTCAAAGAACTGTTTCATATTAACAGGAAAATATTTATAATAAACGCAAAAGAAAGTATTTCAGCCAATATCGAAACTATTCTTACGTTTCTTTGGCACAATGGACTGGAAATAACTTAAAGAGGGAGATAAAAGAATGTCCGCAGACATTTGTGTAGTATGTGCGTGGAGGGCTACCTGTCAAAAAATGTTTTCTGTAAGCGGCAAGGACATAAAATGTGCTGATTTCGTCAGGGACGTATCGATCAGGGAAGAAGCTCCAAAGGATGACGCAACTGATGAAACTAAATCTGAAGGGAATAAGTAACTGATTTTACCGCAAAGGATTCGGCCGGCAATTCACGTTAATTATGTTTATTAACAACCCGTATCGTTTAATAGAAAAGGGGAGCATGATATCATGCTCCCCTTTTGAAGTCATGTATGATTATTATTGTCTAATCATCCCTGTCGTCTGAACAATCCTTTCTGTCATGCCTGTCGTCTCTGTCACGCTCTTCCCTGTCCTCACCCTTCCTCTCGTCATTGTCCTGATCGTGGGGAACGCGTATTTTAACCTTAGCTGTGCTGACATTACCCGCACAGTCCGTAGCGGTTATTGTAACCGTATATTTTCTTCCTTTGCCGCGGCCCGATCTCTCTGCGCGCAGCTGGAGATAAATCATACCCGTGCCCTGGTCTATTACCGGTTCAGTCCAGTCAGGGCCCAGATCTCCCCTGTTTAAACCAACCTGCGGTTCATTGCTGGTAACGGCAGCGTTAAGTATCAGAGGACAGCCGCTGTTGTCGACCGCGTTTGCCGCGATAGCTATGTCCACCATTTTATGATTTGGCGGCCACAGGATATATTTATTTGCGACCGGTTGAAGTGTAGGCGCGCTGCTGTCTACAATCTGAACGGTAACGCTTTTGACGTCAGGGGGATTGATCCCGTCAGATACCTGAAGAGTGATTGTATGAATGCCCAGGGGCAGACTAGACACTATGCAATCAGGCAGCAGCACCGATGCACCGCCGGCAATCGACTGAATATCTCCCGAGCATAATAATGTTGCGCCGTCATACCATTCGTAAGTCAACAGGTCACCGTCAAAATCGGATGCGTCTCCCGGTAATATCACGGGGGTATTTATTTCATAAACCCCGGCCCCGCCCGGAGCTGCGTGAGGAGCTGAGTTATTTACCGTCAGTATCATGTGGTTTACAGATATCGCCTGACCGTCATTGGCTTCAAATGTCAGAGTATGCGCACCTAATGAAAATGACAATGAGTTTAAACTTAAAATACATTCACCGCCAAGCCCGGCCGGAGTCCAGTCCTGCAGAAGAGTCGCACCTTCTGTCCAGCGACATGTGATCGCATCGCCGTCAAAATCAGTGGCAGTGCCCTGAATATCTGTTGCGGTAATTTGATCGCTGGTAATGGTAATGTTCTCTCCGGCATTTGCGATAGGAGGTGTGTTGTTTATTGTTAACACCATATCATCCGATGAGGTGGCCTGACCATCAGTAGCTTCAAGGGTCAGGGTATGGACACCGCGGTCGAGTACAAGTCCGCTTAATGGCAGCGGGCATTCACCGGCTGCTCCGGCGAGTGACCAGTCCTGCAGGACAGCGCCACCTTCCGTCCACTTACAGTAAAGCATATCAGCATTATCGAAATCCGTTGTAGTGCCCTGAATGGTGGTGACCGCAAATTCCTCGCTGATTATAGTTACATCAGGTCCTGCATTGGCATTAGGGACTGAATTATTGATCGTCAATATCATATCATCAGAAGAAGTCGTTTCACCGTCATTAGCCTCAAGCGTAAGAGTATGTGCTCCTATGCCAAGGGTGGTCGCGCTTATAGCCAGAGGGCATTCCCCATTGATCCCGACAGGGGTCCAGTCCAGCAATACGACTGCGCCTTCAGTCCATCTGCATGTAAGTGTATAAGCATCGTCTGAATCCGTTACAGTACCCTGAACCGTGGTTGAGGCAACCTGACTGCTTGGGATCGTAATGTCTTCACCGGCATTAGCCACCGGAGGAGTGTTTGCAGGAACACCATCGAATAATCCCTGAACATATGCGAAACTGTCCTGAGATATATCTCCATCAAAAACATCAAGTGTCATTTGCATGCCAGCGATATTGCCAGTTCCTAACTGTGCTTCCAAATTCTGTATATAGGCGGAACCGTTCGCGCTTAACACTATATTGGTTAAGTTTAAAGTTTCCGGATTGTTAACATTTAATCCGGGATTCAAAAACCATTGAACACCATCAGTAGTAAATGCAATATTATTCAATGTTGCACTTAAAAAAGTAATGCTGCCTTTAGTTATCGTTATAGTAGCATTATCAAATGTAGTCCCGGGGACTCCAGATGGATTTCTTTTTGTCGTGATTTGCACCATTGCGTCTATAATCGGATCACTGACTGGTTGGGAACCAGCAGACAATGTTATCCCTGTAATGTACATATCCAGAAATTCGAGATCGTAATCCAGTCCGTAATCCGCACCATTCAGATATGTAGCCATAAAGCCTTCAAACTGCGCATGAGGCAGCTGAACATTCTGTGCCCAACCTCCAGATACAATCAGAAGCGATAAAACCAGCAGCAATCCAATCAATAATTTGCCTTTAAGCCCTTTCATTTCTTTCCTCCTTAGTATGTAAGTTATATGAAAAATCTGTATGTAACTGAAAAAGAGAGATGCAGAGACGCTAAAATTTACTTATGATTACTACTTAATTTTATGCGGAAATACGTTTGTTTAATTTATAGAAACGTCTAAATGCCAACGCAGCTCCTCCAGTCAGAAAGAGAACAGAACTTACCGGTTCCGGAGCCACTGCGAATTTACCTGCTCCAAGAGCACCTCCTTGTGCCCTGTTAAAATCAAGAGCAGAGCAATCCCCGGTATCACAAGTGAAAGACATATAAACATTGCCGTGTCTGGTAGCTTCAGGATAAACAGCTATTTCAGCCAGAAACTCCGAACCCGTGCCTGTGTTAAGAGATGTGATTCTTAAATGGTCAGCACTAAAATCAGGATTAAGACGAGTACCGAATGAATCCTGAACGATTATAAAACTCGAGAAATATCCGCCAAAATAACCGACTCCCGCTTCAAAAACAGAGAAATTCATATTCCCCGTGCCATCAGAGGCTCCACCAAAAACTAAATTATTTACATCCGGATTATTATAAATTACGCCGCTCGTACCAGTTCCGTTATCAGTTCCCAGTATCCAGGTACCCCCTCGAATAACATCATAAGGTGGCGTATCATACGCACCACTTGAGTATTTAATAGTTGTAATTAAGTTCATAGTAGTCGTAAGAGCATTGGTATCCGGATCATAACTCCACCTTCCTGAATTAAACGAGAAATACCCGTCAGGAACCTGCGCAAAAACACTTCCTGAACAAATGAGAAGAAACGCCATCAAAACAAAAGCAGATACAAACTTTTTTCTGTGGGATGTTTTCATCTTAACTCCCTCCGATTTCTTTTATTTCTATATTTACTGAATTATAATGATTTTGTTAGTACTAATTTGGAATGATTATTTATATTAAAACTTAATATCGTTATAATGTCAATCTTTTTATCATCTACTTATAAGATGCATAAATAATTTAAATATGCGTACTTGCGCATATTAATCTTATGATCAACACTAAAGATTTCATTCTGTTATCTGAATAATTGCATTTTTATAACATATATGGCTCCCTATATAAGAATACGCTCATTATAGTAAAATATCTTTCGATTTAATATAATTCTATGATTAATTATCTAGTTATAACAAAAAGTCTGATAAACAGAAGACGTCCTGATTTCGAATTTACCGTTTTTAATAATTCTCCCGTGACACCATTATCAAAACCTTTAAATAAATGCAAACTGTCTATCGTTACAACAGGAGGCATTCACTTAAAAAATGATATCCCTTTTGATCTGAGTCTGAAAGATGGAGACTGCACCTATAGAATATTGCCTAAAGAAATCAGTCTCGATGAAATCGCGGTTTCGCATAAGTGGTATAACCATAAGTTTATAAATAAAGACATCAACTGCGTATTCCCCATTGACCGAATGAAAGAGTACGTGCAGAAGGGAGTAATTCATTCAATATCAGAAGAACACCTGAGCTTCATGGGTCATATATATTTTACTGCACCCCTCCTCAAACAATCGTTAAAGGCCGGCAGATATCTAAAAAAGCTGGGGGTAGATATAGCCTTCTTAACACCTACATGAGTATTGTGCAACCAGTCGGTCGGGCTGATAGCAAGAGGGCTTGAAGAATCGGGCATCAGCACTGTATGTGTTTCTTTCCGAAAAGAAATAACTGCGCTGTCAAGGCCTCCCCGTATTCTTGCGGTAAAATCAACTACAGGCAGACCACTCGGAAATCCGGGGGACAGAAAGATGCAGAGGAATATCATTGAGTCCGGTCTTGATCTGTTTAAAAAAGCAATTAATGATATGACCATCCTTGATTGCGCTTCATAATTTGAGCCTGT
>JBFLYJ010000319.1:0-4259 GCA_040756635.1 Nitrospirota bacterium | reverse complement strand
TTCCAGAGAGCCCTGCCTATCAGATATGTCACCACCGCAGTCCCCGAAAAACCAACGGCCGTAAAAACCTGAATAAAGGCCCTTGACTCTCCGAATATTTTAAAGACCAGTCCATAGAGAAACGGCACTAACGGAAGATCGGTCCAAGCGTAAATGTTTTTTCCCCATTCTGATAAAAAATATCCGATGCCATAAACCTCAAGATGCTTTGCCTGCGTAAAATACCGTGAAGAGTCTATTATGACCTCAGGGACTTCCCAGAATATCGCGCAAACCACGAATGATACACAGAACAGAAACAGCGAAGGCCTCTGACGAGTTATCGGAGAATTCAGCAGCAGATATACCAGGATGATACCGGCCAAAATTATCAGAAGCGTCCAGCTTAATTCCGCGTTTGCGAAAGCCCACTTCCAGCTTGTAAGCCGGTTGTCGTCAGCGCGCCGAAAGGTGTACAGCAGCAGGAAAGAGGAAAAGGTAAGAAAGGTAAGCGCTAAAATGTGCCATTTTTTATTAAACACTGACCCGGGCATCACTTAGTATACTATACGCCGTGAGTAGTCAGAGAGCCAAGCAGGAATTATCACTCAGGGGAAAAAGGGAATTACCAGGACACTACTCTGTCACAGGCAAAGATATCGTCGATAAGGGTCTCATATGATATCCGTTTTTTTGAAAGCTCAACCACCTTGATATCATGTTCTTTTGATTGCGCTTTGATGATTTTTTTTGCCAGGTCCGTCTTTCCGTTATTGATAATATGAAGAATTTTCATTATCGATCCCTTCCCTTTTCAGGCAGATCATATTGTCTGATTATCTATAAAACTATAACCTTATCGGCCACGTGATTCATCGTGGCATTATCATACTGGCTTCCGCAAACGATCTTATCGCAAATACCTTCCTTGGCGATCCCGTTCTTCTGGGTCGTGTAATCGCAGAAACTCATGCTGATGCCGGAATTCTTACAGAGACTTGTGACTTTTTGATTGGCAAGGAGCTTTACGCCGGAATCCATAAAAAAGACGATGACCTCGTGTCCTTTTTGCAGGGCGGCCTTTGTCAGCCCTATTACGTCCTTGGCGTGTCTGTCAGTGTTAACCAGGATACCGAGTTTCAATATGTTATCTCCGTTATTTATTCGTAATTAACTGAAACTGCTCTCAGGTATGCACCGCTGATAAAAAGGCCCGGGCCGATTGCCTGACCCGGGCCCCGACTTTTTATGCTATTTCTTCTCTTCTACTATCTTCCCTACGATCGGGTATTTATTAAAGTCCAGCCCGCTCCATTCACCCCATGAGCCGACATAAACCTTTACGTTCTTGTAACCCAATACATGTTTCAGTATGAAATAGGCGTTGGAGGCCTTTATGCCGCCCTGACAGTAAGCAATGACTTCCTTGTCTTTAGTGACTCCCTTTCCTTCATACAGTCCTTTTAAGTCAGCCGCGGATTTTACAGTGCCGCTGTCTTCATTGAAATTCAACTTCGAATCAATATCGATGGCGCCTTCCAAATGTCCAACCCTCTTGTTCTTGTCATTGTTAACTTCGCCGTTATACTCGCCTGTTCCGCGGGCGTCCACAAGCACTACATTGGACTTTTTCATGTTCTTCAAGACATCATCAGCTATGATCCTGATAGACTCATCCGTACCGCTGACCTTGTAGTTGCCGGCCTCAGCCTTTTTCATTCCGCTTTCCGAAGCACGGTTTTCCTTGTTCCATTTTGCGAGACCGCCGTCCAGGTAACTGACGTTCTTGTGATTGAAATACTCCATCAGCCATAACGCACCGAGGGTAAAAACGCTTTCTCCGTCCGGGCCGTATAAAACCACATGATCATCATTATTGATACCGAGCCTGTTCATCATCCCCTCAAACTGGATCTTGTCTGGAGGGTTGGGGCTGATAGTGCCCATAAGCGCGCCGATGCCCATATATACTGAACCCGCGATGTGTTTCTTTTCATAACTTTCCTTTGCGGAAGGCCAATTGTCAACAAATACCACTTTTACCTTGCTCAGATTGTCTGCAAGCCACTGCGTATCGACCAGGTTGCCAGCGTCTTTTGCAAACGCGTCCTGGTATCCGATAAAAAGGGACAACAAGAAAAGAACTGAAATGACACTGATAATAAAATTTTTACGTAAACGCATTTTCCCTCCCATTTAATTATGATGTTATTAGCGGTATTGCCAGTGCTCAAATAGAGTGCATTAATATTTAATAATACCATGCTCTTTTATGTCAAGTCATATAAGGATTGCATATTTCACGAAAAAAAACATTTATATAACGTATTCCGATATTTGGTCCGGCCTCTCAACGCTCCTGACCGGCCTGACGCATTATGACAGTACGATAGGTTTTAATATACGCATCTGATAAAATAGCTCCATGAAAAAAACGATATACATCGTGCAGGCAGGAACCAAACCGGAGCGCCTGGACACCTTTGTGACCTGCCAGAGTAATCTCACACGTTCTTATATACAGAGACTTATAAATGAGGGGTTCGTTTCTGTTAATTCCGTACGCGTAAAGGCCCGCTATCCGGTAAAGGAAGGAGACATGGTAGAGGTAATAGAGCCGAATGAACCGGACGGAACCCTGACAGCTGAAGACATCCCGTTAAACATACTCTATGAAGATGAAAACATAGTCGTCATCAATAAACCACCGGACATGGTAATCTATCCTGCAGCCGGGAACAAGAGCGGTACACTGATGAACGCGCTGGCTTCTCACTGCGACAGACTGGCTTCAGTCGGCGCCCCGCTGAGGCCGGGCGTGATACACCGTCTTGATAAAGACACTTCAGGCGTGATCGTCATAGCCAAGGACGATGAGGCTTATCATAATCTGATTGCGCAGTTCAGGGACAGAAAGGTAGATAAATATTATCTGGCCCTCCTCTTCGGGACCCTGAAAGAACCCCGCGGCGAGATACGGACCCTTATCGGCAGGTCCAGGTCCAACAGAAAAAAAATGTCCGTAAAAACAGACCGGGGCAAAGAAGCGGTTACCCAGTTTGAGGTCTTGAAAAAGCTGCGCTCAGCCACCCTCGCAAAAATAAGGATCATCACCGGCAGGACCCATCAGATAAGGGTGCACTTCTCATCAAGAGGGCATCCGGTCCTGGGGGACAGGACCTACGGCAAAAAAACCGCACTCGACATCGGCGACAGATCAATCGGATTTCCCCGGCAGATGCTCCACGCATACAGTATCAAACTGCGGCATCCGCTCAGCGGTGTTACCATGGAATTTATCGCGCCGATGCCTGAAGACATGGAAACTGCGATCAATGAACTGCATGATGAACGTATCGTCAGGTAGTCTTATCTTTCGGCAGTTCCGGGCCCCGGTCCGGGATGTTGATGTGGCAGTAGTTTCTTATAGAACCTACAAACTCCAGATACTCCTGTGAAGGATTGACGATCTCAACTCCCATGCAAGTGAAATCACTGTCCTTTTTAACCAGCCTTCTCACTTTGACAATGATCCTCAACTTCATTTCCATGAAGGGGAGGTGCACTACACAATATGATTTGAACGGATTCAGAACGTCAATCTTTGATTTAATAGGGAGGGGCCGGTCGGCTTCTATGAACATGCCGTTTAATGAGAGGTTTGTAATTGTGCCCGTATAACTCTCATTGTTATAGAAATAATTCACCTGAAGATGCACAGGTAATCTTTCATAAGTCCTCTTTTTTGAATATATCCCTGCCACTGTCCACCCCTTTTAAAGGTTCGCTTAATTGACAGTCCATTCATTCCATATTTTATATATGCAATATATATGCCCTTCAGAAAATAATAATAATTACGGGCCCTTGATATATTAATCGGGAACGTGGTGTCAAATTGACATTTGACGCTGCCAGTATGACATGATAATCTTTTGGTATTATTCAAAATCATAATTGTATTGAACTCATGAACTTCAGATTTTCTGTACCGATGCCGAGATGATTCAGTAGAAGCGGGAAAAGCCGCAGTAAGCAGAAAACTTCGCAGCCATGAGAAAAGTTTTTAAAGCATTCTTCTTTATGTCCATCCTTTTACTTGCAGGGGGTGTCTTTGCCATTTTATTCCCGGACGTTTTGTATGCTTTTCATCAGGGGGGGGCGGGATACTGCGACGGTTGTCATGATTTGCACAGCCCGCTGGAAGCCGCCGGTCTGGGAACAGAAGAAGGTGATGCTTTTGCAGCAGGCTTATATATGCTAAAGGGCTCAGACCCCAG
>JBFLYJ010000318.1:1275-4270 GCA_040756635.1 Nitrospirota bacterium | reverse complement strand
CTTATTCTGTTAAACGCCCTGATCGGCGCCCCGGCCCTTTCAGGACCGTATTCGGGAAATGCCTGAACATACCTCCCGCCGCTAAGACACGCGTCAGCAAGCACCTTGGCTGCAGTGACCGTACCCTGACCACCGCGGCCGTGCCAGCGTAA
The DNA here is from genome assembly GCA_040756635.1 of Nitrospirota bacterium. Classification (GTDB taxonomy): domain Bacteria; phylum Nitrospirota; class Thermodesulfovibrionia; order UBA6902; family UBA6902; genus UBA6902. The sequence goes on along the minus strand of JBFLYJ010000318.1, from coordinate 4,118 downwards.
TTCAATCGTCTTTGCCATAATGTTTTCCTCCTAATCCTTACAGTAGTATCTAGTGATAACCGGGATATGAAGGTTTAATATACTTAATATTGATAATATTTTCAAGATCTTATACAGGGTGTCCCGCGGTAGAGTTTCCCTTGAGTTACCATATGGGCTGTGATATACTTTTTATGTCTTAAAAAGTAATGACTTAGTAGCACATCTGTCAGTAATTCTTCATTTATTTGTGATGGGGTCCAGGTCATTGATCCAGCAATCGACAGCTTTTATTAAAAATACTACAAGTGCCATAAGGGCAAAGCTGTCAGGCCTGAAGGAGAAATTGCTTCAAATGCAATTCCTGAATTCTGCAGGACAGGTAATTAAAAGACAGAGGACCACCTGTCTGATCGTATTCCCCCTGATACTTCTCGGTATAGCAGGCAGCTATTATATCCTGAAAGCGGGGGCAGACGGAGTCAGACAGGACCTTATAGACCGCGGGACATTGATTGCGGGACAATTCCCTGATGTTGAGGCCGCCAACTGGCTGGCACGCTCGCGCTCCAGCAGGAGTGAATGGCAGATCGAGTCCCTTTTCAAATTAAAGGCCATCCTCATGTCGGCGGCGGAAAACCGGGACGTAATTTATGCACTTATCAGTGATGATAAGGACGGTGTCATCAAAGCTCACACTATCGAAAACCTTGTCGGGAGTGAATATCAGCCCGTAAGCGGTAAGAAAATATCTTCTGAAGAATCGGGTATCATCATGCTGAAGTATACCGGCAGGGAAGACGGCAGGTCCCTTGTTGACGTGTCTACACCTGTTTACTACGGTAAGGGTGAAAAGAGGCTGAGGATAGGCACGTTTCACTTCGGACTGTCTCACGAAAACGTGGACAGGGCGGTAAAAAAGAAGAATACGCTTTTCCCCGTCGTCTCTTTTGTTCTCCTGCTGCTTGGGTCCGCGCTTATCCTTGCAAGAGATAAGGCCTCAGCGGGAAAGAAACCCCTCGCGCAGACCGACGGCAGCAGTCTCGGTCCGTACGTCCTGGAAAAAAGAATAGCCGCCGGCGGAATGGGAGAGCTCTTTCTTGCCAGGAAAGAGATAGGGAAGTTCAAAATGAGGGTCGCCGTGAAAAGGATCCTCTCGGAAAGGGCGGACGACAAGGACTACATTACCGCGCTGCTTGACGAGGCCAACCTCGCGTCACAGTTAAAACATCCCAACATCGCGACCCTCCACGACTTCGGCAATATCGGGGGGCAATACTTTATCGCGATGGAATTTATCGATGGTGAAAATCTCCTGTCGATCATGAATTCACGTGCGGGGGCATTCCCGGTAAGCCACGTTATCTATATAATGGAAGAGGTGTGCAAGGGCCTGGATTATGCCCATAACAAGGTGGACGATTTCAGCAAGAAACCGCTGAATATAGTGCACAGGGACGTCAGTCCGCAGAACATTCTGATATCGGTTGAGGGCAGCGTGAAGATCGTGGACTTTGGAATAGCGAGGGCCGCGCAGAGGCAGTCCAAGAAGACGACGGTCGGCATCGTCAAGGGCAAGCTGCATTATATGTCCCCTGAACAGGCCTCCGCATCCGGTGAAATGGACAGGCGGTCCGATATATTTTCCCTGGGGTTGATCTGCCACGAAATGCTTTCAGGCCATAAAGTTTATGACGGAGACACGCTGCAGGAGATATTGAGAATGGCATGTAATGCAGAAATTGCCCCCGTCGGAGAGGTCCGAAGGGACGTGCCGGAGGAATTAAGCAGGATCATTATGAAGTGCCTCGCGCCGGACCTGTCGCAGCGTTACCAGACCGCGAAGGATGTATATGAGGACCTGGTGCGGTTTGTGAGGGCACATCCTGATATGGAATGCTCAAAGGCGGAGATGGCCAAATTCATGCAGGAAATGGGAGGCAATAAAGATAATGATGCTACTGCCGAGTAAATTTATACGTTTATTCCGAGCTGTAATTTTCCCGTTCATGATCATATCGATTGCGGGGTGCGCGGCCGTAAAGGTGGAACCGACGGCTGAACCCGTAACCGGACCGGAAACAGTACCTGAAGAGAGGCTTATAGAAGAACCGCTTGAGTGGTCCCGTCTGTCATCTCCTTACACATATGATGTCGGGGGAGTGAGGGCGGACGGTTACCAGCTTGTCACGATCCTGACATACCACGATATAAGGGAGACATCCCATTCCCAGATGCAGGTGGCCTCGCAGGAATTCGAGGAGCAGATGGCGTATCTTCACGATAACGGATACAGCGTGATCTCTCTGGATAGATTTTACAGTTTTCTTAACCTCAGGCAGGGTGTTCCTGAGAAATCCGTGGTCATTACCTTTGATGACGGATGGAAGACTGTGTATACGGCCGCCTATCCCATCCTGAAAAAATACGGCTTCCCCGCAACTATATTCATATATACCGACTTCATCTCCCCGGGCAACAGAATGGCATTGACATGGGAGATGATGAAGGAATTAAGCGCGGGAGGAGTGGACATCCAGGTCCATTCCAGGACGCACGAAATGAACATGGCATGGAAAAAAGAGGGGGAGACGGACCAGCAGTACAGGGACAGGCTGGACAATGAGCTGATTGCACCGAAGAATATGGCTGAGAAACAGATCGGGAAGAGAATTAAATACATTGCCTATCCGTACGGTCAGTTTAACGATACGCTGATTGAAGCGGCCCGTAAGGCCGGGTATGAAGGGGGCCTGACGGTATTCGGGGCAACGGTGGATGATGGAGAAGTTGTCAGAAAAAGGGACAACCCTGTTTTTAACAAACCGTTTGAAGTCAACAGGGTCCAGGTACTTGGGAATACG
>JBFLYJ010000318.1:0-1265 GCA_040756635.1 Nitrospirota bacterium | reverse complement strand
TCTCTGGGGAAATTTATCAGCAAGCTTAAGTCTTTCGAGTCTGAACCGGTATACGACGGCCGCTATGATAATCTTCTGGACCTGAAAGGACTGTAGTGAGGAAAATGGGTCTGCGCACGATAAATTTTTTAACATGGACCGCATGCGTGGTCCTGATCTTCGGATGTGCTGCTAAAGAGGGGCCGAGGGTACAGAGGCCCGGAGAGGAACGGATCGTAAGGGACAATTCCGAACTCCTGGCGCTGGCAAAGGAATATGAGGAAAAGAAGCAGTTTAAAAAGGCCCTTAATACGCTTAAGGACATGCAGTCTGCTGATCCGTTCAATATGGACATCCGCTCACGGATAAAGAGGCTGGAGACCGGATTGAATGACGCGGTGCGGAAACATCTCAATGAAGGGAAATCTCTTTTTAAGTCCGGAGACAGGGAGGCCTCCCAGAAGGAGTTTCTTATGGTGCTGTTCGTGGACCCGGACAACCGGGAGGCGCTGGGTTTCCTGCGGGAACTCTCCGATACTTTAAGCCCTGCCGCGGGCCGTAAGCCGGATGAAGTGATGATGGAGACGCGGCCGAAGGATTATAAGGAATATACTGAACATACCCTGCAGTCCGGGGAGACTCTGTCCATACTGGCACAGAAGTATTACGGAGACAAGATGAAGTATGACGTCATCGCCGCATTTAACGATATAAAGGACGTCAATAAGGTACATGTCGGGCAGCTTATAAAGGTCCCTGTCCTTGACAAAACGGGCCCCTCATCTCAACCCGTCAAGGCCGGTCCTGAACAGACTGTGAAGCCGCCAAAGGAGGCAGAGGCTGTAAAGATAAAAGAGGTCCCGAAAGAGGAGCCCAGGCAGAAGCCCGAAAAACAGAAACCGGCGATGCCGGACATTAAAAACATAGAGGAGACTTTCAATAAAGCGGAGAAATATTTCGAGGAGGAAAAATATAAAGAGGCGATTGATAATTACCAGAAGGTCGTCAACGCATATCCTGAGCACGCTGCTGCCGTAAAGAGGCTCGACGCCTCAAAGAAAATAATTTCATACGTGCAGAACGGAAACGAATTTGTCTTCACCAGGAAATACAGCAGTGCTTATGACGAGTTCAGCAGGGTGCTTGTCCTTAATCCAAGGTCCGCAGTCGCCAGGAGAGAGCTTGATAAACTGGTATCGCCCATGCTGGCCCAGGCTTCCTACTTACTGCGCGACGAGCAGTCTCCGTGCAAGGCGATACCCGTTATTGAAAAAATCCTGAAGAGG
>JBFLYJ010000317.1:0-4273 GCA_040756635.1 Nitrospirota bacterium | reverse complement strand
GAGATGATACAGTATTTTCGTCTCATTCTCGTCCCGCATCCTGCGGGACTCCGAGGCTTTTGCCTGTTCAGACCTCCTGTCTTCACTACCGGCAAAAAAATCCGCTCAAATACTGTATCATGCCTGCCGTCTCTTGTTGAATAAAGGTAATAAGCCATAAAAGCAAAAGCTGAAATCATATTGCGTCATAAATATTTTTAAGCATGTATGTCCGGACTTATATCAATAAATTTTACCGGACACTTATGATTCTCAATTACATAATTACCCCCGATAAGACTAATAGGATCCACCAGTGCAATCATGTCAGCGCTGCCTATTGTATCCCAGTCCATCCGTTCATATGAAGCTTCCCCGGACACAGTACCTATCGTAATATGTAAGTGCGGGAACAGGCCTGTCTTTGATCTCGCGGCATCGGCAATTACAGCTATAACTTCCCCATCTCTTACCCTGTCGCCCGGCCCCATACCCTGCTTCGGGATTGTGTGGCCATAGATCGAACAGAATCTTTGTTCCCCCGGGAAGTTGTGGTCAATAATGACCGACTTGCCGAGAAAGTCATCGATCACCTTTACCACCACCCCGTCATACATTGCGGGGACCTCTGTCCCTGCTTCAAGCCGTACAATCCTCTCCTGCCGGTTTCTGTACAGACATAAGTCCAGTCCCTCGTGAGGTCTGCTCCGTCTCCCCCGGTCGCCCCACCATTTGTCCCCCGCGTTAAAAAGCATACCCGGAAGAAATACCCATTCCTTAAAGCCGGGCATCTTTTGGGTATTGATCTGGACCAGCAGCTCTGTGAACCTGGACTTTTTTATGACTGAATCATCCAATGAAATGTCCTGATACGTTTTTCTTATCCGTTTCAATGTTCCTGTCGCGGACGAACATTTTAATGCCTCCGGTTATTCGGCGTTTTTCTCCAATGTATTATACGGCAATGGACAGGTCTGATTGATAATTAAAAAAGGAAGTGCGTGGTTTTGAAGATTGAAACAGCAGAGAAAGCGATAAGGAAAAGGTCGATATCGCTAATATATATCAGGCAGCCATCGAAACCGTCATGACTTCAAAATCCCGCTGTATATTCATGATAAATCTCTCCCGTCTCTTTTTATAGCAGGACATTTTACCCTTCATATACATCCGGTAATTGAACAGGAAAAACACTTCAAAACCGCATACGGCAAGCGCTGTCAGTGTCATTACCTCATTTAACTTGGCGAATTCCGGATACATGTCGGGATTCATCTTGAGTATCAGAATTACCATAAAGAAGAGGGCGGCGACTATTATTTTTGTTATCCTGAAGAATTTTCTTTCCAGCACTGTCATTTCGAAAGATTCAACGTAGTCAAACAGCCTTCCCGCGTTGACCTTGAAGGTGTCCCAATCGCATTTTCTCGCATAAAAAAGGAGGGAATTACGGTATCTGTTTATCTCATCGTTGAATTTATTGTAAAGTTCATTTTCCATGACGACAATCCTTTGTCCTTGACAATAAATATTTTCACTTCTTAAGTCTGATATCGGTATTATTGCTGATTACTTTAATTTTTTTTATGATGATTATCATATGAGATAAAGGCAGAATTGCTTATCATATATACGCATCTACTGATCGCTTCATCACTGTTTTTTATCGTGCATTTATTCCCCGGGCGGACGGAGGGATTTAAAAGAGGTATTACACTATTTTCAACAATCCGGGGTTAGTGTGAGGAATAAAAATGGCCCCGCTGAATTCCTTCATGAACTCAGGGTCATCATGCATATGCTTATAAGTAATGCCGTCGGTTATTTCGTCTTCCTGCTCCAGAAGACTGCTGTCCTGAAGTATCATCAACGCCCCTTTAAGCGATGAATTACCTATAGGGATTATCTGTTCTTCGGACCAGTCCGGGAGCATTCCAATGCCGGCCGCCTTGCGGACGTTAATACCGTTTCCCAGCGCCCCCGCGACATATACTTTATCGATATCACCGAACTGCAGTCCCACAGATCGGAGCATTACGAGCAACAGCGTAAACATAGCAGCCTTTGACCTGAGAAAATTGTCTATCTCGGTCTGCTCTATAACAAGTCGATCACCAGGTCCGCACGAAAATGCGAAAACATTTCTGCCTCTCAGCGTGTCCACCCCTTTATGTCCCGGATTCAATATACCGTCGCTGCCGATTATTCCCTTATGAAACAATTCGTACATTAGACTCACCATGCCTGATCCGCAGATTCCACGGGGCGGGGCGTTATCGAAGGTCCTGCAACTTATTCCGCCGTCCTGGATGTCTATATCGTAAATAATGCCGCTCTCGGCCCTTTTACCTATCCCTGCTATTCCATCCTCGAGCGCAGGACCTGCCGCGCCCGCGCCTGCCAGCATCCAGTCCCTGCTGCCGATAACGATTTCAGCATTCGTACCGACATCGATAAGAATGCAGGGCTTTTCGGATGAATATATGCCGGATGAGAGGAGACCGGCCACGATATCTCCGCCTACGTAAATTCCGGCGTTTGGGAAAACATAGACCAGTGCCTCAGGATGGACCCCTATTTGAAGATCTGAAGCCGTGAAAAAACCCGGTTTCCGGACAGCCGGCACAAAGGGGGAAACCGGTATCCTGCTGATATCAAGACCCAGAAAATAGTGGCTCATCACCGTATTCCCTGCTGCCGTGAGCGCATGGATGTCACTCCTCTGAATCCCCGCGTTACTGCATAAATCATTAATCACCGTATCAACGCCGTCCATTAGACACTGACAAACCTCTCCCGCACGGCCTGACATTGAATGATGCATTCTCGTAAGAATATCACTGCCGAACTTTATCTGCGGATTCACCGCCCTGGCTTCAGAGACGACACGTTGTGAAACGTTATCATACAGCACGGCAGCGAGGTTTGTTGATCCAAGATCAAGCGCCACGGAGTATGAAGAAGAGACAGAGATGTCTATAAGCTTGCAGCCACGCCTGCTCCTCCCCACAATACAGGAAAGTACGCTTCCTGTCTGCGAAGGGATCTTACGTAAAACCGAAAGCGGTATTTCGAGATCCTCATGACCGAGCGCGTCTCTTATTCTCTGATCATCCGCCCGCTTATCGTCATCTGAAGGGACCGGAACGGTAATACTCTCTAGTGTAATGAGCGAATTCATAGAACATAATATTACCATATAAATACAGAACAGAGGTCCTCTCAGGCTTAGCTGTTACGCCATATTTATTAGTTCATAATTGTCCGGTAAATATTTGAAGTAGACATGCGTGCTTAATAACTATTTATGGCAATACCTTGGTGAATGCATAATTATGCAATGCAGGCATGATACAGTATTTTCGGCTCATTCTCGTCCCGCATCCTGCGGGACTCCGAGGCTTTTGCCTGTTCAGACTTCCTGTCTTCACTACCGGCAAAAAAATCCGCTCAAATACTGTATCATGTCTGCCGTCAGCTTGTTGAACAAAGGTTATAAGCCATCAGGGTAAATTCTGAAATCATATTGCGTTATAAATATTTTTAAGCATGTATGTCCGGACTTACACGAATTAAATTTAACCGGACACTTCTGTTTTAATATGGAGTATGTTATGATTTTTACTAATTGAAACGCAGGGTTTATGTAAAGCTTTTTTGGGATCGAGGGATAGATTTAAACAGCTATCAGGAAAACCCTTAGGCTTAGTAAGGTTTTAACTGATAGCTTTTGTTCCTTGATATATAGTATTTTATTTAATCATTTTCTTTAATAAATTCCTTGTCGCGGATGTTCCGGTTCAGGTAACATAAAGTCTTTACGAATTTATTTATGGAAATAAGTACATATAAAAAAATCCCCGTTAGTTATATTAAGTTTGGCAGTCCATCCCTAAAATGTCTGAAAGCATTATCTCATACTGAAAATTCATTAACATGAAATCATACATGTGCGGATAAGCATTGTATCAAGTCGCCGTGAATATTTTACCTGTTCCCATTTATGGACGATATCAGAAATAGGGTCTTAGAAGTACTGCATAATCTGAACTGGCTAATGGAATCTCATAACAGTTCCGCTGAACTGGTTGAGATAAGAGGAAGGAACGTAGTTGTACGCACCGTTGGATATTGCGCCGAATGTGAAAGCGGATGCGTGGAAGTCGCCTTCAGGGAAAGAATGCCCGATATCAAACTAATTCATCAGTGACCGCATTTGCCGAATACGGATTTTCACTGATATGAACCCCGACAATCTGCTTAAAGAAATTTTTAATATCTTCAGTGCGTGTAT
>JBFLYJ010000316.1:0-4303 GCA_040756635.1 Nitrospirota bacterium | reverse complement strand
GAATGCGCTACTGCATTCCTGCACCTTCGGCTGATTCTGGGCAACAGACAAAAGTGAAACAGAAATCAACGCGCATACAATGAAAATACTAATTGACAGCTTTTTCCGTAACACGCAGGTATCTCCCTTCCTGTTCGAGTATGGCCGGAACATGTGTTAGTTGAAAGCGGTCGATCAGGATGTCATTTATAAAGTAAAAGGTGGTCTTATACTTCTTGTTTAATGCCATGATGTCCCCGGATGCGAGAATTATCTTTCTGTAATTGCCCTTTAACGCCAACTGCATCTGTTTATCGTCTTTGCCGTCAATCACGATGTATTTCCCGGTCATGGTCATATAGTCAGCGGGATTGAACGTGCTGCCTTTTGTAAAGATGACATTCCCCTCATGGTCAAGCAAATCATCAGTTAAGGTAACCGTAGGGTCTATCCGGTAAACGCGATCCTTCACAGCCTTCTGAAATCTGCCGTCATATCTCCTGAGCCTGTACATGTTTTCCATGCTTTTCCTGAATGCGTTTTGAATCTTCTTTTGGACCTGCGGAGATTTTGCCCTGTCCGTAAGGAACTTTATGAAATCTTCCTCTTCTATTTCATATGTATCTCCCTGCTTGCCGTAGTCTCTGATCTCCGCCGAGAAGTTGGAAAGCGCATAACGGATACCCGCGCCGGATATCCTTCCAATCTTTTCTTCCGATTCAAATATGATATTAGGGACTCTTGATACCGCATACTTTGTGAAGCTGTCAGGATTCAGCTCAATCGGATATTCAATACCCATACCGTTTTCTTGCCTTAAGTCATAAAAAGCCATGAAAGTTGCTTTGAGGTCATTATTTACAAGTCCCCTCAGAACAAGCGTAATTTGAAGGTCGTTCCCTTTGCCGAGCCTGACAGCATCAAGCATTGCCTGTTTGATTGACTCAGGCGGCATCGAAAAAGATAAGAAATAATAAAGACGCCCTTTGGCTTTAAAGCTGCCCTGTTCTTCCTGAATCGGAGACGCTTGACCGGCATGGTTTTCAATAACCATACCTCCTGATCCGGTTTTAGAGACTTCGATCCTCTGAGGTTTTTGGAATTCACCGCTTGTCCTTTTGGCATCTTTCAAATCCGGCATCTGAAATGCCTTAACTGAATTAGCAGCATCTTTGCGGATAGACTGAGTTATATTTTCGGGTTTTCTTATATCCCTGTACTCAAGCTCCTCTGCGCCGGCCTCAATGAGCCATGCAAATACTACGAAAGCAAACAGGATAATAATAAAGAGAAGCCCTATGGCTTTTAGCAGATCAGATGTAGCCTTTTGTTGACTTCCAGAATGCAAGCGGGTAAGCCTGCCCGATAACCTGTTTTTCATCAACCAACCCCCAGTACCGTGAATCATAAGTTCTTTCAACTGTGCCGACTGCAAAGAATTTACCTTCGGGTATAACCTGCGCCTGAATCACAGGAAGCGGTTTACCGGATGAATCAGTCTCTGTAGCGTCAAATGCCAATGTCTTTCCTGTAACTTTTCTGTGAAGATATACGCGCCCCTGAAGTCTCTGTTTGATCATCATTCCTTCTTTCTCAATAACTCTGGTATGCCTGTTTCGCTCCTCTTCTGAAAAAACTTCAACAGTGATGACATCCCCCGGCATTCCGGCCACCATCTTTACAAATCTTACTCCGTCAGCAAATCTCGGAATACCTCTGCCCTTAAACGCGATCAAATCTCCCCGTTCTTTTGGCATCTCATGTTTATTGAGAACGAAATATGTCCAGGGCAGGCAACGATGTTCTTTTCGTGAGACCATGACAGTATAATGACTGGTAAGAAGCTCAATGCCCCCAGATGTAAGCAGCCAGATAATTAAAATGATCAACAGATGTTTTTTAAATTGCGGATTGAGTTTAATCCTTTTTTTGCACATGATTTACCTCTGGATCATGATTGTCTTTGTTACTTTTGTTTCAGCGCCGGAATCATCCGTTCCGGTAAGCGTCACCGTGTATAAACCAGCGGCTTCATACCTTGCATATGTTCTGTACATACCGGAAGTTGTTCCATTGCCGAAATCCCAGTTGTATTTGACTATGCTTCCGTCATTGTCAGTGCATTTCGCAGTGAAATAGGTGACACCGTATGCGAGCTTGTCATCATATGTGAAATCGCATATGGGAGACTGGTTTTCAGTAACGGTGACAGTGTCTGTAACCGAAGAGCTGTAGCCGAATTTTGTGTTTATGTTCAGTGAAAGGTCATACTTTCCGGGATCGTACATTTTCACGGAGGCTGCATATTTGTTTGATATGCTCTGGTTGTTCATCTGCCAGTCATAGGTCAATATGCCGTCGCGGGGATGACCTCCGGTTTTTCTGGTTGTCAAAAAAGCACCGAGAGGGGCCTTCATATACCTGTTTGTGAAATTCTTCTTGATGGCAAGGACAATCGGATCAGGCAGTCTGAGATTTATAGGAAATGTCTCGGTGTCTGTATTTCCGTCTTCATCAATGGCCTGCATGGTTACGCTGTATTGTCCGGGCTGTGCGTATTCTTTCCTTGCGTATCTGGTTCTTGAAGTTGCGTAGAATGTTCCATCGCCGAAATCCCAATTGTATGTAATGGTCTTTCCAGTTGCCTTCTGAAGATTCCCGTCAGCCTTAAAGATTGCATAATAGGGAACAACCCCTTCAGAGCCGGTATAAGACCAGATGGAATAATCAGGGAATACATATTCTCTTGGCGTAATACGCGCGGACTGCGAGGCCGCATTATCCTCGTAACCCTCGAACCAGGCTTCATACCTGATCTCTTTCATGTCCAGAGTGGTAAACGTATATGTCAGAGTATCACCCTGTTGATAACTGCCGTCAGGCAATACCCACCTGCCGAATAACTGCCTGTCCAACCCTGATTGGGTATATACCTTGACCTTGAAATCAGCGGGTTCGTTTAAGAAAATAAGCCTCGGCCTTTCAATGGCTATTTTGGGCGCGGGGTAGTTTGATGAATACACATTGAAGGTCGAGACACCTTCGGCGTCAGGATCGCTGCCGCTTCCCTGCACTCTCGATGTGACGGTTAGGATGTATTTCTTAACTTCGTTGAATGTATATGTGATGGAATCCCCGGTTCCCAAATCCTGACCATCTATGCTCCATGTCAAATCGACCGGTCCGGACGGGGAGTAAACATCACCGATTGAATAAGTTCCGGACTCTTTGACATAAATAAATCTTTTTCCGCTTATCGTGACATATGGTTTCCTGTAGCCGTTTATATAGATATTCGATGTCAACGTCACATTTGCAGCCGGGACTTCAACAACGGATACCTTGACGCTAACGAAAGCGCCTCCCTGCTGAGGGAATGACACAGTTGCCGTATTGCCCGCCCCCACAATTACGCCCGATGAAGTCCACTCATATTGCAGGTTCCCCCATGAAGTGGACGCAGTTACCGTGCAGTTTCCAACATTGTTTTTCCATAGCTCGGTGGGGCAGTCAAGCTGTGCGGTTATATCAGGTGCATTAACGGTAACGGCTGCGTTTAGTGTAATGCTGACTGAGGGCAGCACTGATAATACTTGGCCTGGCCTCTTGAAACGTCCGAAACTACACTGACATTTGCCGTGTACTGACCGGGGTTGGCATAATTTAAAGTAGCTTTGTTTCCATTCGGAGTTAATTGAGCATCCGGCGCAGACCACGTGTAAGATGACGGTGTTGCTATCATTGGGTCGTTAGTAACAGAGCATGTAGCGTTTTCAGTAGGATTTACCGAGGCAGGACAGGTCAATGTAACAGATGGTGTTGGTAGTACAACATCTTGATAAGACTCAAGCCTCCTGTTAAAAGTTTTCACTCCATTTACCAGGGTATATATATTCTGTCTAATTCTGGCTCCACCAAGTCCATAGAAAGCGCCCGGCTGACTTATGTAGTCATATCGCACGGTGTATCCCGTACAGCTTTTTGTATCACTGACCACAGCATATGGCGCATCAGTCCAGGGTGTTATTTCTCTTGCATCAAGAACATTGCATTCGACAACATTTGCTATGTCAGATATGTCCAACGTGCAATTAAAAGGCTGACCTTCCACGACTGTCTTTGGACAGTTAAGAGAAGCGCTGAAAGCAGCGCTTCCGGTTCCTAAAATTAGCAACAGCAAGACAAGGATGACCTTCGTAGTCATTTCTGTCCTGCTATTGAACGATGTTTTGTTTATGTCTTTTACCATGATTACCTCCAAGTCAAATTAAAAGAACAATGTTCCATTAATGTTGGTATTACTTTTGGAGGTAATTTGAAGAAG
>JBFLYJ010000315.1:0-4315 GCA_040756635.1 Nitrospirota bacterium | reverse complement strand
GAACAGTCTCGGAAGTTCATAAAGGAAGGGGGGGGAGAGCTTTGGATACTGAAATCGTGGGAAAAAACGGCGCATCCCGGGACAGGCATATCCTCATAGCAGTGGATGAATCGGACAACGCCAGGAGGGCGCTTCTGTACGCAGCTGATTTTCTCGGAGGGGTGCCGGGGTTCAGGGTGAGCCTTCTGAGTATTGTCCCGGAGCCTTCGGATGATTATTTCAACACGGATCAGGAGCGGAGTCAGTGGGTAGACGATCAGCGCGCAAAGGCCGAAAAGACCCTCGGTAAATATCGCGAGGTGCTGATTCAGTCCGGGTTTGCTGAAAATAAGGTGGATACCCTGGTGGATGTGAAGAAATGCCCGTCAGTGGCTGAATGCATACTTGATGAGCAAAAAAAGCTTGGATGCTGCACGGTGGTTGTAGGCAGGAGGGGAATAACAAAGAAAGAGGAATTCATATTCGGAAGCACGTCCAGCAAGCTGCTGCATGCCCCGAAAAATTGCGCAGTATGGGTCATTGAATGAGTGAAGACAGATGATTATGCTTCCGGGGCCTCTATCCCGTATTTCTTTATTTTATAACCTATCTGCCTTGGAGTGATGCCCAGAAGCCGCGCTGCCTTTGCCTGGACCCAGCCTGATTTTTCGAGGGCATTAAGGATATTGGCCTTTTCAAGCTCTTCAATATTTGTAGTTAATGATGCGGCCTTGTCTGAGATTTTCAGGCGGCATATATTCATGGATACAGGCAGGTCGGTTGCGGTTATTATGTCTGAACCTGACATGATAACGAGCCTTTCGATGGTGTTTTCAAGCTCTCTTACGTTACCGGGCCAATGGTAATTTAAAAATACCTGCAGGGCGCTTTTGTCCATGACAGTTGAACGGGAATTTTCTCCATTAAATTTATTCAGAAAATATTCGATGAGTATCGGAATGTCCTCTTCTCTTTCTCTCAGCGGCGGCAGAAACAGAGGTATCACGTTAAGTCTGAAATAGAGGTCCTCCCTGAATTTCCCTTGGGAAACCAGTGTCTCGAGGTTTCTGCTTGTCGCGGTGATGATCCTGACATCCACTTTAACAGTCCTTTCACTCCCGACCCTTTCAAATTCCCTTTCCTGCAGCACACGCAGGATCTTCGGCTGAAGAGCAGTAGGCAGGTCCCCTATTTCATCAAGGAAGATAGTCCCCTTGTTTGCAAGTTCAAATTTCCCGCTTCTGGCGGAGACGGCTCCTGTGAAGGCCCCTTTTTCATGACCGAACAGCTCCGACTCAAGAAGTCCTTCCGGGATTGAAGCACAGTTGAACTTTATGAACGGCCCTTTGCTTCTCGGGCTCATGTAGTGGATTGCTTTTGCGATAAGTTCTTTTCCAGTGCCGCTTTCGCCGCGCAAGAGGACGGTTGCCTTTGACGGAGCGACCCTGTATACGGACTTGAATACCTCCTGCATCCTGTCAGAGTCCCCGATCACATTTTCGATGCTGTATTTGCCTTTTAACTCCCTTTTTAAATGCTCCTTTTCTTTTTCGACGAGTTCATAGCTTTCCCACAGTTTGATGAATTGCGCGATCAGTGAAGCCACTATTTCAAGTACCCTGAGATCATCGTCAACGCTTCCCTCTTTTTTTGAGTAGATCCTGTCCACACTCAGAACCCCGATCACTTCGTTCTTAAGCATGATAGGGATGCATAGAAATGAAATCCCCTCTTTTTCCGGCCTTGATCCCGTCTTGTTCAGGAACATGGGTTCTTTCCCGATATTGGGAATTACCATCGGGACCTTTTTTTCGAGTACCCGGCCCACGATACCTTCGCCTATCCGGTATTTACCCTTTTCAATATTATGTTTTTCAAGTCCGTGCGCCGCGACAATGCGGAGTTCTCCGGAGAGATTATCAAGAAGAAAGACGCAGCCCCTCTGCATCTCAAGGAGCGTCCCCAGTGTAGACATTACTGACATGAGGTTTTTTTCGAGGGCGAATGAAGCGGTAAGGACTTTACTTACCTCAAGTATGGCCGTGAGTTCCCTGTTTCGCTGTACTATAAGATCTGTTTTCTTATTCTTTTCCGGGGTTGATTTCATCAATCGACAAATAAATTTGCCTAAAAATCAATATGTTTCTTCATTGAAACAATAAATTCAAAGAAATGGCGGTCATAACCGTTTTTATAAAGTATGTAATACTAACATCAGGTCAAAGCATATATCAACCAAAGCATTTGAAGTATCTTTGAAGATTATGCTCTAATGCTATATAACGTTAGATCATTTCACGGCGCGCTGATTATTATTTGTGAATTTTATACATGAATCTGTATAATAAGACAGTTGGAAATCATCATTAACCAGTATTTCAATGATTAAATTCTTGTCCGCCAGAAATTCACAGGTCAAATATTCAACGCATCACCCTGACATATAAATTAAAATTAACGGAGTTATAATGGCAAAAGGTTGTTGTGATACAGGAAGAGAACAAAGAATCAAACAATATAATATTACCGAATGGAAGATAGCAGATCCCAACCTCAGGGCGTTTTCGGCTAACGACATACTTTATTCTCCTGAATATGTAGCAAAACGGAAAAACGGCATATCGCTTTTTATCGACCCCAAGTCGCCGAACTGGATAAGCGTAAACCATACCGGGGCGGAGATCATTAAACTATGTGACGGCAAACATACCCTTTCGGACATCCAGAACCATATTCATGACAAGTATAAAGGAAAGAATAAAAAAGAGGTCATGGAAGAAGTCTCGGAATTCCTCAGCGGAGCGGGATTGCTTGAATTTGTATCAAGTACGCCTTTTAAACGGCCTGAATATAAGGGCCGAAGCACGGTTATCGCCCCCCATAAATTAGAGGAACTCTGGATATATTATACGCTTGCCTGTAACCTCAGATGCAGACATTGCCTTGTAAGCGCGGGTAAGGGGCTTAAAAAGGAATTAACGGATGATGAGATAAAGAAGCTTGTGGATGATGGCATAAAGCTCGGGGTCAGGCGGTTTTACCTTACCGGGGGAGAGCCCTTTCTGAAGGAAGGTATATTCGGTCTTATAAGATATATTACGAAAACCAGGAAGCGTGAACTGATTGTCCTGACAAACGCCACGCTTTTTGATGACAAAAAGATCGCGTCGTTAAAAAAAGTGATGGGCCCAAGGCTGCTTTTACAGGTCAGCCTGGAGGGACCGAACGCCGAGATTCATGACAAGCTGCGCGGCAAGGGGAGCTTTGACAAGGCGGTAGACGGTATAAAGAAACTCATAGACATCGGTATCACACCGATCGTCTCCACGGCCATAAGCAAACTGAACGAGAAGGACATAGCAAAGACCTCCCGTTTCCTGTCGAAACTCGGGATAAAGGAACATAATGTGTTGTGGATGCACGCAAAAGGCCGCGGCGCCAGTAATTTAAGCGACTTATACGTACCGTCCGATAATATCGCCCTTGCGATGAAGAAACTGAAAAAAGAGTACAAAGAGCAGGAAGTGATTTTTGATAATGTTGAGTCACTGAAGGTTCGGGTCAGAACAAAAAGGGGCAGAAAAAACGACCTGTGCAATAACTGCTATGAAAAGATCTGTGTGAATTCAGACGGCCACGTATATCCCTGCGCTTCTCTTAACGGCGATAAAAACTTTGACGCCGGTACTGTCCGCAAGGCATCACTGAAGGACATCTGGCTTAAATCAAAGGTCATGGACAGGGGCAGAAACAACAGTGTGAATGACAAGGCGGAATGCCGCAAATGTTATCTCCAGTATTTCTGCGGCGGCGGCTGCACGTCGCACAGTTACTATGCATCCGAGGTAGACAGCGGAAAGGGCTCTGTCACCGCACTTGATCCGTATTGTTCCACCTACAAATCGATGTTCGAGGACATTATCTGGGAACTGGCTTCCGAGGGGGTATCTGCCCAGAATGATAACGAATATGTTGCCCCTCTTATTTATAACGCGATGGATTCAAAGCTCCCGGGGCATCTGGGCGCGGGTATAAAGACAACCGACAAGAATTTTGAAGTAGGGTGCTACCACTGTTCATGCGTTCTTTCGGTTGATGTTGAAGATGATGAAGAAGTCTGCAAGCCGGAGATAAAAGGACATGTGACCAAGACGGTGAAGAAGAAATTTTCCAAGGCCGCCTATAATCCGGTTGCTGATTATTATTGCCCTACGGGATATAATGCTGAAGACCTCTCACACATCCCCAGTGAAGTGCTGGATGTTTCTTATGGATGCGGTAACCCGGCAGCCCTTGCCGCAATTAAAAAGGGGGAAACTATCGTTGATCTGGGCGC
>JBFLYJ010000314.1:0-4317 GCA_040756635.1 Nitrospirota bacterium | reverse complement strand
CGTTCAGATTACTTCCTGGACTGTACCTGTAAGTCTCACGGAGAATAATACGTATTACTGGAGAGCAAGGGCGTTTGACGGTGAACTCTACAGCGGCTGGATGGTGCCGGCGTCTTTCATGATAAATACAGCCAATGATGCGCCCAGCGCTCCTGTGCTGAATGCCCCGGCCGATGGAAGCAGCCTTGATACCCTTACCCCTGTCATTTCCGTTTATAATGCCGAAGACCCGGACAGTGATGTCCTCACATATGACTTTGAAATATATACCGGCGGCGTGCTGACTCAATCAATAACCGGCATTCCTCAAAACATTTCAGGTGTTACTTCGGCAACCTTAGGTACAGCCCTGTCTGATAATACTACGTATAATTGGAGAGCAAGGGCTTATGACGGTGACCGTTACGGCGCCTGGATGGATATGGCGAGTTTTTCAGTACACTTGCCTGTAACAAATATAACAGCAACAATTGATTTTGATCCAAATACATTAAATAAAAAGAGCAAAGGCACATGGGTAGTGGTTTATATCGAACTTCCCTCGGGATACAGTGTGGCTGATATTGTAATCCCATCCATTCTCCTGAACGGGGTGATCCCGGCTGAATCATGGCCTTACAGTTTAGGCGATTACGACAAAGACGGAATCCCTGACCTCATGGTTAAATTCAGCAGAAACAGCGTTATAAACCTGCTGCCGAATGGAGACAATGTCCAGGTAGAAGTAACGGGGACCGTAGGCGCGACAACATTTGAGGGATTCGATATAATAAGAGTTATTCCATAACATATTATATAGCCGGTCTACACTATTCGTGAGTTTATTACGGGCAGGCCCACTCGTTTCCTGTACGCAGGATTTGTTATAATCTTCACTGTTTGTTTTACGTATTGGACGGACAATTATGCTGAAACTCCTGATATTCGACCTTGACGGCACACTAGCGGACACGGGCCGCGACATCACCGATGCATTGAATTATGCGCTGAGTCCTTTCGGCGTCAGGACATATTCCATAGAGGAGACAAAGGCGATGGTAGGCTCCGGCATATCAAAGCTGCTTGCCTCCCTTATTTCCGCAAAAGATGACGAGACGCGACTGCTGGTCACCGACAGATTTATCAGCTATTACACCGATCATGTGGTTGATTACACTACCGCGTATCCGCATGTGAAAGAGACCCTCGAAAGGCTCATCGGCTACAAGAAGGCAGTGGTGTCAAACAAGAGAGAGGCCCTGTCAAAAAAAGTGCTCAGCGGCATCGGCCTGCTTGAGCATTTTGATATTGTCTGGGGCAGCGACAGCGTCCGTGCGATGAAGCCGTCGCCTCTCCCGATTCTCGACCTGATGGACATGTTCAAATCGCGCACGGAAGAGACCGTTATCATCGGCGACAGCAATTATGATATAGAGGCCGGGAAAGCCGCAGGGATAAAAACCATAGCTGTTACGTACGGTTTTCGCAGCAGGGACGTATTGAAGGACGCGGACTATATCATCGACAGGTTTGATGATCTGCCGGATACGCTTCGTCAGATCAATGAAATTTAAAAAACAGTATCGTCCACTATTGGAATTAAACTTAGACTGCAGGACTTACCTTCTGGTGAGGTCCAGAAAGACATAATTTATGCTTTCATGATTCTCTCCAAGGTATCGCAGGTAAAACTTTCCCGTCAAGTCCGTTCGCCTGGTATCAACAATATAATTTAACTGCAATGTTAAGATACGGATGCAAAAAAGACAGACGCAAGCAAGCTGACAAGTATACATATAAGATCGTTTGGCCTTTAAATTGAACCAGTGATAAACTGTGTTATGCGGAGGAGTATTTGCTTATGAACCAGGACACTGAAGAGACGCTCGACAGCATAAGGGACATAAAAATCATTCAGGCAAAGGACGGTTACCGCTTCAGCATAGACGCTGTCCTGCTGGAAAACTTTATGTCCGCGAAACGTCTTCATAGGGGCGTTGAACTCGGCGCGGGGTCTGGGATCATCTCCATTCTCCTCGCGTCCAGGCTGAAGGGACCGAAGATCATAGCTGTCGAGGTCCAGAAATCATTAGCTGAACGAGCGCGGAGAAACGTCGGTCTGAACAACCTCGACGGCAGGATTGAGATAATAGCAAATGACATGAGGGCTCTGAAAAAGATGTTCCCTGCCAATACATTTGATTTTGTGTTTTCAAACCCCCCGTTCAGAAAACCGAAGACCGGCCGCCTCAGTAAGTATGAAGAACGCGCGGTTGCGAGGCATGAGATAGAAATTACACTAGCCGACCTGATAAAGACAGCATCATATTTACTGAAGCACTCAGGCAGGTTCTATCTTATCTACCACCCATTCAGGCTGGCGGAGCTGATCGAGATGCTCCGTAAATCAAAGCTCGAACCCAAGAGGATGAGGTTTGTCCATTCAAAAAAAGGGGACGAGGCGAAGATGGTACTTATTGAAGCGGTAAAAGGCTCAGGCACGTGGCTCAAGGTTGACCCTCCGCTGTACCTCTATAATAAAGAAAGCGAATACACTGAAGAGATAAAGGGGATACTTAATAAATAAGGATTCAGGGAACGGGGATTTAAAATACCGCTTATCAGTTGACAGTCAGCCTCTCACGCGCCTTTGGCATTACTGCGTCTTAAACCGGGTTGTTAAAAAAATTTACACACAGTGATTAGTCTTTACACTCAGTGTTCGTAGTTTTTAGCAAAATTCCGTAAAAATAATATGTTATAGTTTGGCAGCAAAATTGCTTTTATACCAACAGATACACGATACAAAATAAATCAGTATTTTCATAAGTTAATTATTGTTTCCGGGTATATGAGTAGTCAGCTTCATTCGGCATTCTCCCCCCTCATATCCCCCTCCTGAATGTGTATAAACATGTTCAAGAGGGGGATTTTTTTTAGCAGTTATCCGCGATAGCACAGTCGACATAAGGCATTGACGGCACGGTGAAGCAAGAGTCTCAGGGCATCTCATTATTAATCAGAAATCGGCAGTCCTGAATTTCAATCGGCTAATCTTATAAATAAAAGTGATGCTATGAATATCTGCGACACTTGAAAGTCATCCTTCATCCCAAGTTGTATTAAAAAACTACCGTGTCCCATAATATTTTCACCTCAATCATAAGACCATTGATGGGAATACGCTATCAGTTTATCTGGCGTTTATCTGCTGTTTTCATTGACAATAAAGTAATATGTTATTTAATATTGATAGCCAGTCAATTCTACAGACCTGTAAAATAATGGAGAGTAATGTCCGAGGAAATAAAAGAACATATCCAGGGGAATGAAGAAGAGGGTGGCATGACCCTTTTTGATTACCTGATCGTCCTTGCAAAATGGAAGAAGTTGATAATTTCCATAACACTATCGGTGGCGTTAATTACATTCATTCCCACTCTATTTAAAAATTATTTTTATCATGTGGTCACAACCATACTGCCCCCTCAAGGGGAAAACAGGGGTGTTACCAATCAGTTCATGCGCGACTTTGGTTTAATCCCGCAGGTCAGCGGGATTGATTACAGCAAGCAGGACCTGCTGGTCGAGATCTTTAAGAGCAGGACATTCAGGGAGAGGATCATCGACAGGTTTAATCTTTCAGGTATTTACGGTAAAGATAATTCAGAAAAATCCATTAAGGCGTACTTTAAGAGTATCTGGATAGAGCCTGATTTTACGGATGATAAGAAGACCAGTTTACTCCGAAAACAGCAGTCCCCGTTGATAAAAATAAACGTAAAAAACAAAGACGCGGAAAAAGCGGCTGAAATTGCAAACGGCATCGTCGAAGAACTGAAAAAGTTCATTAATGATCTTGCGATAACCGAGGCTTCAAGAAAGCGGCTCTTTTTCGAGGAGCAATTAAAACAGGCGAATGAAGCCCTGATGAAATCAGAGGACGAAATGAAAATATTTCAGCAGACCACAGGGCTGCTGACGGCCGAAACACAGACAGAGCTGTCCATTAAAAAAATGGCCGAGCTTCAGGCTCAGATAACGGCGAAAGAAATTGAACTGCAGGTAATGAGGTCCTACTCGACCGCCGACAACCCGGACCTGCAGCAGGTGGAGGAGGTAATAAAAGCACTCAGAAATGAGCTGTCGAAATTCGAGACCAGCAAGAGTCAGGGCAAGGCCCTGATGATACCGGCCGGGACAATGCCTTCTCTTGGACTGGATTATAAACGTAAGTTCAGACAGCTGAAATTCAACGAGGCTCTCTACGATATTCTGGTAAAACAGTATGAAATGGCGAAGGTGGAAGAATCGAGAGACCCTATACTTATCCAGGTA
>JBFLYJ010000313.1:0-4323 GCA_040756635.1 Nitrospirota bacterium | reverse complement strand
GATTACAGCCCGGTCCGTTCATCGCGGCAGGCGGGCCTTATCCGATCGCTGTTCAGGAAAAGTGTCTGTCCGATTCTCCCGACCTTGATGCCGTCGTCACGGGAGAAGGTGAAATTACGATGGTCGAGATGATGGACAGACTGTCCCGGGGAAAAAGTCTTGAGGGTGTAGAAGGTGTTGTCTTCAGAATAAACGGGAAGATAATAAAAAACCCTCCCCGCCCGCTGATTACGGACGTTGATTCCATTCCTTTCCCGGCCAGAGAGCTGCTGGGTGACGCGATGAGTTATATTCCACCGCCGGCCACCTATAAAAGAAAACCGGTGGCTGTCATGATTACCGCCCGGGGGTGCAACAGAAGATGCATTTTCTGCTTCCAGATTGACAAGGAAAGAAAACTGGGGGTGCGTTTCCGAAGCGTTGAAAATGTGATGGAAGAAATAGAACTCTGCTTAGAACAGGGATACAGGGAGATAAAATTCCTGGACGACACCCTCGCCGCCGACTATGACAGGGCCATGCGGATCACGGAGGAAATCAAAAGGCGGAAGCTTAATTTTGCGTGGTTTGCCTCGGCCTGCGTTCATCAGGTTGACAAACCCCTGCTGAAGGCATTTAAAGAGGCGGGATGCTGGGCAATCCTGTTCGGCGCTGAAAGCGGTGTCCAGAAGAACCTCAACTCCATCAGAAAAGGGATAACAGTCGAGCAGACCAGAAAAGCGGTAAAGGCGGCAAAGGAAGCCGGACTGACCGTTTATACGCCTTTTCTCTTCGGCATCCCGGGGCAGACCTTCGAGGACGGGCTGAAGACCATAGAGTTCGCCTGCGAGCTGAATCCGGACATTGCGAACTTTCATGCGCTGACGCCGTTTCCAGGCACCGAGCTTTACGACAATATAGAAAAGTACGGCACCATGTCCGGAGAACTTGCGGACTATACATATCAGGGCGCGGCCTTTGTCCCCTTTACCCTGACCAGGGACGAGATCGCTCAGCTCCGCCAGATTGCCTTCAGGAGATTTTACTCCAGGCCCTCATACATCATGAAAAAGATACTGGCTCTCAGAAACATCAATGACGTAAAAGCATATGCAAAAGGGGCGAGAAGCCTGTTCTGGATGTGGGTAAAAAACGACCTCTTCCGAAAAGGTGAGAACGCCGGCTGATTGATCAATACGTCTCATATGAAATATAATCTTCAAGCACATCTGTTCAAAGGAGAGAGGCTGAATGCCGAATAAACACAATGCCGACAACGTAAATAGATAAAAATCAAAGATCTAAAATCAAAGATGCGGAATAGGACTATTGAATATTCTCTCCTCCACATTTTTAATTTTCTATCTTTTATTTTAAATCTAAATGCTGATTCATTGTGTTTGTGAGGTGTTCAGCCTCTATCGTACATTAATATCGGACAGGTCATAAAATCTAAATTAAAGGAGAACGAGATGGCTTCAGATGTAAACGATATCACCATTAACTTTGAAGAAGATAATATCCTGAAGGTAAAAGAGCTCGACAAGGTAATACTGTCAAAAGGAGCGTGGGCCACCATCATTTTCAAATACAGGCAGTGGGACGCCAAGAATGAAAAATACGGGCATGACTGCTACAGCATCCGCAGGTATCAGAAGAGAAACGACAACTACAGCCAGAAATCAAAATTCAACATATCAAGCAGGGAACAGGCCACGAAGATCATCGACGCCCTCCAGAAATGGATGCAGGAGCCTGAGGCGGAGTAATACCTCGCTAAGAACAGAGATTGGAAGGTAATATTGTCCCATGAATATACCGGAACTGCTTGCGCCTGCCGGCAATTACGAAAAACTTGTTACAGCGCTGCACTACGGCGCGGACGCCGTATACATGGGCCTTTCAGGGTTCAGCCTGAGAGCTAAAGCTGACAACTTCAATGAAGAAGAACTCAGGAGGGCGGTAGCTTTTGTCAGGGACAGGCGCAGGAAAGTTTATATTACGATAAACATTTTCCCGCATAATAACGACATCACCCTTATCAAAAGGCATCTTGCCCTGTTGAAAGATCTGTCCCCTGACGCGCTCATTATATCTGATCCCGGTGTGTTTGAGATGGCATCGGAACTCGCGCCTGAAATCCCGGTCCACATAAGCACCCAGGCAAATATTACGAATTACGCCTCGGCGGGATTCTGGGAGAAGGCCGGGGCCAAACGCCTGGTGCTTTCAAGAGAGCTTTCGATAGACGAGATAAGGGAGATCCGCGACAGGGTGTCAATTGAACTTGAGTGCTTTGTCCATGGATCCATGTGCATATCCTACTCAGGAAGGTGCTACATGAGCAGCTTTCTCAATAACAGGTCCGGAAACCGGGGTGAGTGCACAAACACCTGCAGGTGGAACTTCAGTTTAATGGAGGAAAGCCGGCCGGGTGAATACTTCCCTGTTTATGAAAATGACAGGGGAGCGTACGTGATGAGTTCCAGGGACCTCTGCATGATCGAACATCTCGACAAACTCGCTGATGCCGGGATAAACAGCTTCAAGATCGAAGGCAGGATGAAAGGCATCAATTACGTTGCCGGTGTGGTCAAGACATACAGGGACGCGGTCGACAGCCTCGCGGAGAGGCCGTTCAGGATCAGGGAGCAGTGGATGAGGGAACTCTCGATGTCTTCTAACCGGGGTTATACAACCGGCATGTTCTTCGGGAAACAGGCCGATACCGGATACTGTCACAATGATGTCAAGTCCTACAGGATGAGTCATGAACTTGTAGGCGTCGTCCGTTCCGTAAGTAACGGTAAAACAGCCGTCTCCCTCAGAAACAATCTTAAGATCGGCGACAAAATAGAATTCCTTTCCTCCGGCTTGGAGGACCAGGCCCTTACCGTCACGGAATTGTACGATGAACACGGAAACCCTATCGAGTCCGGGAGGAATGAGAATCTAGTATCAATCCCGTCCGTGCCGGGGGTCCGTGAGCATGATCTTATAAGACGGCCTCTCAGTTTCCGCCAGGGACCTTCATGATCTCTGAATGGCGTACCCCACCGGATGATCTGTCACTGGACCGGAATGAACTTCATGTCTGGCGCTGTTTTCTGGACCAGCCCGACCAGCAGAGAGTATCACTTGAAGCGACCCTTTCCGATGATGAAATGAGACGCGCGGAACGCTATCATTTTGAACGTGACCGGCTGCGGTTCATCATAACGCGCGGGGTGCTTAGAACAATACTCGGAAAATATCTGGGATCAGGTCCGGTGGACGTGAGTTTTATTTACGGGACGAACGGGAAGCCTTCGCTCTCAGGCAAACAGGGGACCGGTCTCTGTTTTAATGTTTCCCATTCCCGCGACCTGGCGCTTTTTGCCTTTACTTATGACAGGAAGATAGGAGTGGATGTTGAGTATGTTGACGGCGAACGCGCCATTTCCCACATTGTCGAGCGGTTTTATTCTTCGGCGGAGATGTCCGCATTCCAGGGCCTGCCGCCGGACGCAAGGCAGAACGCCTTTTTCACCTACTGGACATGTAAAGAGGCGTATCTGAAGGCCGAGGGGACAGGCCTTTCTTTCGGTCTGGATAAGGTCGAGATTGCGCTGAGCGCGGAAGGACATGCTTCGCTTGCCGCCATTGAAGGAGATGCCCAGAAGGCGGCGTCATGGACCCTGCACATTCTGGATGCTGCCGCTGATTACGCGGCTGCCCTGGCGGTAGACGGACGCGGGACCGGATTGAAAAAGTGGCAATGGGGACTCACCCCACCCTGATCTTCCACGCTGTACCGTCTTTTTTGTCCTCGAGGATAATGCCTTTTTCAGCTAGCAAATTCCTTACTCTGTCCGCGGCAGCCCAGTCCTTGTTTTCCCTCGCCCTCTGCCGTTCGTTAATTTTTTCCTGAAGATCACTCTCGGAAAGATCGATCTTCTTTACCTTCATCAACGAGCTGTACCATTCCCTGGCGGTCTTGTTGAATATATTAAGCACACCGCCGACCTCGGCTAGAAGGTCCCGTGTCTGAATAACCAGACCTTTGGCCTTTTGCCCGGACGGTTTTGCGTCAAGGTACCTGTTGACTTCTCTTATTAGTTCAAAGATATATCCAAGGACCTGAGCGGTATTGAAATCGTCATTCATCGCGTTGTGAAACTTGTCCTTGAAAGACGCTAGCATTTCTTCGAGTTCGGATGTCGGCACGGCCTTTTCCTTGTCACCTGCAGCGTCAATATAGTCGTTGATCCTCATGACTGTTGTATAGTACCTGTCGATAGAGATTTCAGCCTCGTTCAGCTGTACGTCCGAAAACTCGATCGGGCTCCTGTAATGCGCGGTCAA
>JBFLYJ010000312.1:0-4343 GCA_040756635.1 Nitrospirota bacterium | reverse complement strand
GTTTTGTATTGAGGTCAGATGAAATGTCGACCGCTATGACTATGTCTGCCCCGTATCTCCTTGCGGTATCAACTGCGACAGGACTTACCGTACCTCCGTCAACATACATGCTGTCTGATATCTTCACGGGCCTGAATACGCCGGGGATAGAACAGCTCGCACGTACTGCTAATCCTGAGTTGCCTTTATGGAAGACAGCCTCCTGCCCGGTCTGTATGTTGGTAGCAACAGCGTAGAAGGGGGTCCTGAAACTTTCTATAGGGGTGTTCTTTACGGTTTTGTTTACAAAGGTTTCAAGTTTTTCTCCGCTGATAAACCCGTTATCAGGGAATATCAGGTCAACGATGTCTCCCTTTTCAATGGAAAGAGCGATCTTCTGGAGATCAAAGGCGCTGAGTCCATAGGCGGAAAGACACCCGACAAAGCTGCCCGCGCTCGTCCCGACTATCATATGTACAGGCACCCTGTTTGCCTCAAGGACCTTTAGTACCCCGATGTGGGCGAATCCCCTTGAGGCGCCAGCGCCAAGCACTACCGCGACTTTTGCGGGCTTCACAGGTGGTCTGACCGCTTCTTTCTGTGCGCATGAAGAAACAAAAATAACGAGCAGCAATGCCATAAAGAGGTAACGGAATACCCCCTCATGTTTCAATGATCTGATAGAAAACATATTTCACATCCCCCAAATTATCGTTCCCCGGCGTATGCTCCGGATATTGGTTCACATCTGAAAAATTCGGCCTATATTATATATTTATCGTGATTGATTTGGCCACATCCTGAAATGGGTTTCCAGTCGCCTTAAGCAGAAATATTTTTTAGCGCTTCCTGCAGTTAGAGAATAATTATTGAACATATATAACGTCTGCAATTACAATATAGTGCTGCATCAGACAGCGTGACGAAACGGGATGCAGGAATAATACGTGACCGGCCCGAGTTCTGTTACAGACCGGTATATATGGGATAGAGGGTAAATGTGAGATACGTTAAATTGATCCTGGTAACAGTAACTATTACAACTGCGGCGGGGTTCGTTATATGGAATTTGTTGTGGATGGCACAGGTTGAAAAGGAATTCAGGACAGGGCGGGCATCAGGCACGGTGAATAAAACAGAGATCAGGGGAAGTAAAAGCGAGGGTCTGACCGAAAAGAGAGAAACAATCACGCCCGCTGCTGAAGATAGGACCGCGCCCCGGAATGATCCAGCCTCGACAAATCAGCCTGTAACAGCCCCGCAGGAAAGAGCCGGGCAGACAGAGAACAAATATCCCAGGGACACTAAGCCGCTGGTCTCAGGTATAAAAGAAGGACCTGAACAGGACACGGGGAAGTGGTTCGAAAAAGACACGATGTTGGGCAATAAGGTCCGGAAACCCGGACTGGAGAAGAAAAAGACCGATGATGAAATAGTGGACAATAAGACCATGTCGGTAACAATCAGAAACAGTGCCAATCCCCCGGCGCAGAACATCTCCTCACCGGCCCCGATGAAAGTACCCGATGTGCAGGTCCCTGCCGCGACACACCCTTCAAGCACAGCACCTTAATGATTAATACGTGCTTAACACTAAGGTATATAAGACAATATTAGTGATTACATACCTGTAAAGAGATATATCCAATGAATAAATGGCGCTCCGCCCCAGACCCCGGATTGCCCTTCCGGCGGAGTTGCTTTCTTATGCCGGATAAGAAAGTAACCAAAGAACCCGGCCCCTCGGAGATTTCTTGACGGCTCTCCGCTCGGCTTAAAGGACAGTGATTAAACTCGTCCCGATAAATCGGGACTCAAACACTAATCACCGCTTTTCCTTTAATCCTTCGCTTCAAGCCTGAAATCTCCAAAGGGGTTTTAAAAGACAGAATTCCTAACGCTCGTACTTCCTCACAGTCAGGGAACAATCAATGGGAGAATTCTGGAAGTGTTTGATGGTTCATGAGTGACCGCCATTTTTCAAGCAATCGTCAAGCGGTTTGAGGTGCGTAACGACCGTCGCGATGCGAAAAGAAAAAGTCATTAAACAGTTTGCTCTTTTGATGATAATTATAATACAATCAACCCATGCGAATTCTTGCAAATAACAGGGGCTTCTCCCTTATGGAGCTTATAGTGGTCTTTGCAATAATTAATATACTGGCCGCCGTCTCAATTACCATCTATGTCGGCGTAAGGGAAAAGGCTAGGCGGGCTACCATGACCGAAATAGTGACCAGTTCGAGGTCCGAGCTTCAGCACTGGCTGCAGTCATCGCTTTCAGCAAACCAGAACGTCAGAGAGGTCGACACGAATTTTAACGGTATAATCGACAGCGGTGATACGGAAAACAAGGATTTGTATAATAACGTGGCCGCACTTTATTCAACAGGAAGGAACACTATACTGGGGGATGAATCACAGTGGACCGGTGTCCCTCTATGGAATTTAAATGATCCGCCACTGCCGGGCACGGTCAGCATTACGCAGCCCCTGCCGAGCAAGCTGAAAGTGGTCGCGACAGGGAAGAATGGAGAACTCATAACGCAATATGAAGTTTCCGTTTATTGATGTATTTATGACGGCAGTTTTTGTATTCGAAACGAGTCAGTGTTTTAACAGAGAGAGCGGGAGGATTGTAAAATGAATAATACCGAGCAGACACCCTGCATTGGCACTGCTGAAAGATATAATGCCCTGATGTCGATGATCACAAGGACCGAAGACCGTCTGAGGACCTCGGAACTTGTGTATTTTTCCCTGAATATAATCGTCCTGCTTTTTACGATATCATTTGTCTCCAGGCTCGTCGATAAGGTCAATTATTATTTAACGTACATGGATTACGCCCTTATTTTTCTGATCATCAGCATAGGAATGTCCGTCAACGTCTACTGGGTCACTTTCGCGCTTAGGCTGCAGCTGAAACTGAAGCTTAGGTATTTCCAGGCAAGGGCCATTGAACGGAAGATGAACTGTACCGGAGAGTACATTTTTTCGGATGAAAACATATTCTTCGACCCCGCGATCAGGCACCTTGACAGCTTTGACAACAATGAAAAGCTTCTGTACCCGACGGAGGGGTTTACGAGGATGGACGGTTTTATCGGAAATTTAAAACCAAGACATTTTTCCTGGATGCTTCCCTGCCTTTTTATCGCGATTTACTGGACGATCTTTATTCTTCTTGCTACCACAATTTAAGAAGGAGAATTCCCGGCGCCCCAACCATGAGGCTGTATGCCTAATGAACATGATACCGACGCTGTAGATAGTAAAAAATTAAAGACCAAATATCAAAAATCAAAGATGCGGAGCAGGTCTAATAAATATTCTTCTCCTCCATATTTCTAATTTAGTTACTTTTCTATTTAATTTATTGCTGATTCAAGTCCCTATCACGGACAGATGTAATATGAAATAATAATGATCATATGGATAGCACGAAAAAAAATATTTTCCTGACCGGCGCCCCTTCATCAGGCAAGACCACTGTAATCAAAAAAGTGCTCGGTGCCCTGAACTGTCCGGCCAATGGATTTTATACGGAGGAGGAGAGGGCGGCGGGTAAAAGAACAGGCTTCCTTATGAAGACCCTTGACGGCAGGTCGGGTCACCTTGCCCATGAGGACATACAATCCGTTTTTCACGTCAGGCGTTACGGAGTCAGCATAGAGAATATCGAAACCATAGCCGTACCGTCGATAACACCCACAGGCAGAAATATAATCATCCTTGATGAGATCGGCAAGATGGAATGCTTTTCCGAACTTTTTAAACAGGCGGCTGCAAAGGCCCTTGATTCACCCAATATTATGGTGGGCACTATTACATTAGGCGGTGATGATTTTATCGCCGGAGTTAAAAGACGCGATGATATTGAGATACACGAAGTGGCGCCGGAGAACCGGGACTTTTTGCCGGGATTGATATTAAAGAAAATTCAGGACCTTAAGAAATCAGAATAGCTCTCTCTCCCCAAATACCGAACCTTATTAGTCAAAGTAGCACATTCACCTCTCAGCTTATTATTGGGACTCCGCACTCTTCTTCATTTTGAAGATTAATTTCCGCTGCTGCGGCTTGGCTTCTTCTGCCGGAGCATTACTGAATAACAAACATAATCTATCTGAACATCAGACTTTCAAGAGATATCTCATATTCCCGGTCAGCCGCGTTGTACTTAACCTTATAAGACGCAGGATAGAATGCATGTTTTGAGTAAGACTTTGGAAGTCGCACGCGGTCCGCGACGTTCGGCTTTGTCTCAAGGAAGGCCTTCGTCATCATCGGCTCTACAAAGATCATGTGCCCATCATAGAAACCATATATAAATGTCTTCGTAAATGGCTGTTTGTTAAACT